>NZ_JACAOM010000242.1:0-829 GCF_013386245.1 Pseudomonas sp. 21615526
ACCCGGTGGCCATCGACAACAACTACAAGATCTGGCGCGCCTTCAACAACCAGTACTGGCCGGCGCATTACTTTGCCGATGCCAAGGGCCAGATCCGCTATCACCATTTTGGCGAGGGTGACTACGCCGAGTCCGAGCGAGTGATCCAGCAACTGCTGCGTGAGGCGGGCGCTACCAAGGTGGCGGGCGGCTTGATCGAAGCCGATGCCAAGGGCATCCAGGCCGCACCGGACATGAACGAAGTGCAGTCGCCGGAAACCTACCTGGGCTTCCAGCGCGCCGAGAACTTCGTGACCACCGGCACCCTGGGCACCGACAAGGTGGTGAACTACCCGGCAGCCGGCAACCTGGCCTTGAACAACTGGACCCTGGAAGGCCAATGGAACGTCGGCGGCCAGCAAGCCACCCTCGCAGAGGCCGACGGCAAGATCGTCTACCGCTTCCACGCCCGTGACCTGCACCTGGTGCTGGGCCCGGGCGCCGACGGCAAGCCGGTGCGCTTCAAGGTCAGCATCGACGGCCAGGCGCCGGGGGATGCCCACGGCACCGACGTCGCACCGGATGGCAGCGGCACCGTGACCGAACAACGCTTGTATCAACTGGTGCGCCAGCCGGGCGCGGTCAAGGACCGGACCTTCACCATCGAGTTCCTGGACCCGCAAGTGGCGGCCTATGCCTTCACCTTCGGCTAACCCATAGCGAAATTTTGCATGGTTAACCCGATCAATGTAGGAGCGGGCTTGCCTGCGATAGCGATGTTGAATTCAACATCGCTATCGCAGGCAAGCCCGCCTCTACATCGATCGGCTTACCCATTCACTATTTCGCT
>NZ_JACAOM010000243.1:0-550 GCF_013386245.1 Pseudomonas sp. 21615526
GGCACTGGCCGGCGACTTCGTGGGCGGGGAGAGCGTGCATGGGTGGGCACCTGCGCCAAAAGGCTGCCGACGGGTGCCGGCAGCCGGGGCTATCACACCACGGCGAAGTAGTGTTTGACGAAACTTTCGCTGACCACTTCCCACAGCACCGGGGTGCCCTTGGTCACGAACCAGCTGTCACCGGCCTTGTAGCGGGTCCTCTGGCCGGTGGACTCGTCGGTGAGCACCACTTCGCCGGTGACCACGGTGGCTTGTTCGGCAAACGGGTAGACCATGCGGAACTTGCCCTGGGTGGTGCCGAAATAGGCGCTGCTGACCGGGTCGGTGGGGGCACCGAAAGTCATTTTGCCGAAGGCCCGGACTTCGCCTTCGAGGATGGTGGAGCCGAGGTCGGCGACGGTGCCCCAGGCGTCGAGTTCGGATAGCTGGATGTCTTTCTTGAGGGTAACGAGGGTCATGGCAGTTGCTCCTGATGAGAAAAAATAGGCGGCAATGTGGGCGCTGGCGTCCTGGATGAGCGCGGCGCCCGCGGGTTTTTCGCGAGCAAGCT
>NZ_JACAOM010000244.1:0-396 GCF_013386245.1 Pseudomonas sp. 21615526
GATATCTTCCTGACGGCGGCGCGCCGCTTGGGTGTGGCACCGGAGGATTGCCTGGTGTTTGAGGATTCGCCGTTTGGCGTGACAGCGGCGAAGGCTGCGCACATGACCGCGATTGCGGTGCCGGATGAGGCGATGGCGGACAGCAAGTACCACCATGCCGACCAGGTTATTCGCAAGTTGGCGGAGTTTGATCTGGCGGCGTATGGGTTGCCGCCGATGCGTTGATCCCTCTGAAGCCACTGGATCAAAAATGTGGGAGCGGGCTTGCTCGCGAATACGGTGTGTCAGCCGATACATGTGCTGACTGATCCACCGTATTCGCGAGCAAGCCCGCTCCCACATTTAGTCCTGCGGTGCCTTGGGCAAGGTCTTCTGCCGCAAAATATAAACCGTCAC
>NZ_JACAOM010000245.1:0-765 GCF_013386245.1 Pseudomonas sp. 21615526
CGCCTGCATGTGATCGTGCGCGAAACCGAAGAAGACGCCTGGAAAGCCGCGGCCAAACTGATCGAGCACATCAGCGACGAGACCATCGCCGCCGCGCAAAAATCCTTCTCGCGCTTTGACTCCGAAGGCCAGCGGCGCATGGCCGCCCTGCACGACGGGCGCCGCGACAACCTTGAGATCGCCCCCAACCTGTGGGCCGGCGTCGGCCTGGTACGTGGCGGCGCGGGCACGGCCCTGGTGGGCAACCCTCAGCAAGTCGCCGAGCGCATCAAGGAATACGCAGACCTGGGCATCGAAAGCTTCATCTTCTCCGGCTACCCGCACCTGGAAGAGGCGTATCGCTTTGCCGAACTGGTGTTCCCGCTGCTGCCGGAACCCTACGCCAGCCTGGCCGGGCGCGGCGTCACCAACCTCACCGGACCGTTCGGCGAAATGATTGCCAACGACGTCCTGCCGGCAAAAGCCAAGGCCTGACCTGCCGTCTGCCGGGGCACGCCCCGGCACACCATGAGGAATACCGCGTGACAGCCAAACCCAACAGCGTCCTGCCCTCACCCTTGCAGACCGCCAAACTGCTGGCCGCCGAATTTGCCCTCACTGCCGTCGAACGCGACGAGCGCGGCGGCACACCGAAGACCGAACGTGACGCCCTGCGCCAAAGCGGCTTGCTGGCCCTGAGCATTCCCACCCAGTACGGCGGCCTCGGCGCCCGCTGGAGCGAAACCCTGGAGATCGTGCGCGAATTCGCCAAGGTCGACAGCTCCA
>NZ_JACAOM010000246.1:0-315 GCF_013386245.1 Pseudomonas sp. 21615526
GCCGTACCGCCTCGAAATGGGCACCAAACTGCCCAACGCCCGTGGCAAGGACCTGTACGCTTTCTGGGGCACCCGCATCAGCGAGTGGCTCAACGAAGCCCTGGCCGAACAAGGCGATGACGTGCTGCTCAACCTCGCGTCCAACGAGTACTTCTCGGCAGTCAAACGCCCGGCATTGAAAGCGCGGATCATCAACACCGAGTTCAAGGATCTGAAAAACGGCCAGTACAAGATCATCAGCTTCTACGCCAAGAAGGCCCGGGGCATGATGAGCCGCTTTGTGATTGAAGAACGCATCAACGACCCGGCCCGGCT
>NZ_JACAOM010000247.1:0-1858 GCF_013386245.1 Pseudomonas sp. 21615526
GGCGACCATGATATTCATTCGCCAGTGTTTACTCTGAGCCCCGCCCGATGCGTCGACTTGCCCGCCCCAAACCTGCTTTTTTTATCCTGATCCTGATCGCCCTGGTGGCGTGCGGTGTGGTTGCCCAGCAATTGCGCCTGTTCGAGCGTGCCTGGTTCAACTGGCAATCCTGGCGCAATCCCGCCGGGGAGCACTCCATTGGCCTTGGGGATTACCGGGTGGCCCTGGAGGCGCAGGTGATCGACGGCCTCAACGATGATGTCTCGGCACTGACCTTTGATCCGGTGCGCAACAGCCTGTTTACCGTGACCAACAAGAACGCTGAGCTGGTCGAACTGTCCCTGGACGGCAAAATCCTGCGGCGCATTGCGCTGGTGGGGTTTGGCGATGCCGAGGCCGTGGAGTACATCAGCGACAACACCTACGTGATCAGCGACGAACGCCAGCAGCGGCTGATCAAGGTCCACGTGGATGACGACACCCAATTCCTCGATGCCGCCGACGCCGAGCAAATGACCCTCGGCGTGCACCTGGGCGGCAACAAGGGCTTCGAAGGCCTGGCCTATGACTCGGTGGGCAAGCGCCTGTTTGTGGCCAAGGAACGCGACCCGATGCTGATCTACGAGGTCCACGGCTTTCCGCATTTCAAACCGGAAAAAACCTACTCGGTGCACGTGATCAACAACCCCAAGCGCGATGCCGGGTTGTTTGTGCGCGACCTGTCGAGCCTGCAATACGACGAGCGTAGCGGTCATCTGCTGGCGCTGTCGGATGAGTCATTTTTGGTGCTGGAACTGGATATCGACGGTCGCCCCCTGAGCAGCCTGTCGCTGCTCAAGGGGCGCCATGGCCTGAAGCAGCGCGTGCCTCAGGCCGAGGGGATCGCCATGGACAACGACGGCACGTTGTACATGGTCAGTGAGCCCAATCTTTTCTATGTATTCAAAAAAACCAAGTCTTGAGTCATGTGCAGAACAAATGTGGGAGCGAGCAAGCCCGCTCCCACACGGGTTTTGCATTACGCCTTAAGGGTTTTTACGCCTTCCGCGGTGCCCAGCAGCAGTACGTCAGCCGGACGGGCCGCAAACAAACCGTTGGTGACGACGCCGACGATCGCGTTGATCTGGCGCTCCAGTTCCACCGGGTTGGTGATCTGCATGTTGAACACGTCGATGATGATGTTGCCGTTGTCGGTCAGCACACCTTCGCGGTACACCGGGTCGCCGCCCAGTTTCACCAGCTCGCGGGCCACGTGGCTGCGGGCCATCGGGATCACTTCCACCGGCAGCGGGAACGCGCCGAGTACCGGCACCAGTTTGCTGGCGTCGGCGATGCAGATGAAGGTCTTGGCCACGGCCGCAACGATCTTCTCGCGGGTCAGGGCTGCGCCGCCGCCCTTGATCAGGTTCAGGTGTGCGTCGCTTTCATCGGCGCCGTCGACATAGAACTCCAGGTCGCTGACGGTGTTCAGCTCGTACACCGGAATACCGTGGCCCTTGAGCCGCGCAGCGGTGGCTTCGGAGCTGGCAACCGCGCCGTCGAACGCGCCCTTGTGCAGGGCCAGCGCATCGATAAAGCAGTTGGCGGTGGAACCGGTGCCGACACCGACGATGCTTTTATCGTCGAGTTTAGGAAGGATTAAATCGACGGCGGCCTGGGCCACTGCCTGTTTGAGTTGATCCTGGGTCATGCGGGCTCCGGAACGGGCGGGGAGTAAAGAGGGGCGCGAGTATAACCCAACAAAACCTCGGTTTTCGTGTGGTCGCCCGGCCAAACGCTGGGTTAGACTCCTTGGCCCTGCCCAACCCGCCCAGTGATGCTTTCCGATGCTTGAACAGTACGTCAAAAAGATCCTCAC
>NZ_JACAOM010000028.1:0-104253 GCF_013386245.1 Pseudomonas sp. 21615526
AATTCCAGGCAGGAACCCATCCAAATGTGGGAGCGGGCTTGCTCGCGATTCCGGTGGATCAGCCACTATATCATTGACTGATCCACCGCATTCGCGAGCAAGCCCGCTCCCACATTGGATTTCTGTTAATAATGGGATTAAGTACTACAGCCCGCCCGTCGCATTGAACCCAACCCCCAGCACCGTCAGCACCGACAGCGGCAACAGCAGCGTGTCGAGCAAGGCACTGGCCGGCAGGTCGACATGGGGATAGCTCGGCGCCTCGGCCCCAAAACGGTCCATCGCGCAGCACCCGCCCTGAATCGCATACATGTCCAGCCGCGTGCCGGCATACACCACCGGCGCGCCGGGCTGGGCGGCGTCCAGGGTTCGCGCAGTCGCACACCCGGTGAGTTGCAGCGCCAGCAGCACCATCAATAGTTTATTCATCACTGCTCAAATGGTGCTCGCCCCAGCGCGGCAGCATGTCCTGGGGAATGTTCAGCAGGTTGAGAATCCGCGCCACCACAAAGTCCACCAGGTCATCGATGGTCTGCGGCTGGTGATAGAAGCCCGGCGACGCCGGCAAGATAGTCACGCCCATGTTCGACAGCTTGAGCATGTGCTCCAGATGGATGCTCGAATACGGCGCTTCGCGCGGCACCAGAATCAACTGGCGACGCTCCTTCAAGGTCACGTCCGCCGCGCGCTCGATCAGGTTGTTGCAGGCGCCCGTGGCAATCGCCGACAGGGTCCCGGTGGAACACGGCACCACCACCATCGCGGCCGGTGCACCGGAGCCCGACGCCACCGGTGACATCCAGTCTTCCTTGCCATAGACCTTGATCTGCCCCGCCGCCGCACCGGTGTACTCGGTGAGGAAGGCCTGCATCATCTGCACTTTGGGCGGCAACGCCACATCGGTCTCGGTGGCCAGCACCAGTTGCGCGGCCTTGGAGATCAGGAAGTGCACCTCGCGGTCTTCGCGCACCAGGCAGTCCAGCAGGCGCAAGCCATAGGGCGCGCCGGACGCACCGGTCATCGCCAGGGTGACGCGTTCCGGGCCGCTCACTTCAGGGCCTCGGCGAGTTTGCCATGCAGGCCGCCAAAGCCGCCGTTGCTCATGATCACCACGTGAGTGCCGGGCCTGGCCTGGTGTTTCACGTGCTCGATGATGCCTTCCAGTGAGTCGCGGCAAATCGACGGCACCGTGCACAACGCGGCGATGGCAGGCAGGTCCCAACCGAGGTTGGCCGGCGCGTACCACACAACCTGGTCGGCATCGTTGACGCTTTCCGGCAAACCATCACGGTGGGCGCCCAGCTTCATGGAGTTGGAGCGCGGCTCGATAATCGCGATCACCTGGGCATCACCCACACGCTTGCGCAAGCCATCCAGGGTAGTGGCGATGGCCGTCGGGTGGTGGGCAAAGTCGTCATAGATGGTAATCCCATTCACTTCGGCGACCTTTTCCATCCGGCGCTTGACGCTTTTGAACGCGCTCAAGGCCGCAATGCCCATGGACGGCACCACGCCGACATGCCGCGCAGCCGCCAGGGTGACCAAGGCATTGGCGACGTTGTGCTGGCCGGTCATGTCCCAATCGACGATGCCTTGGGCGACGCCTTCGAACAGTACTTCAAATTTGGAGCCATCTTCGCTCAGCAGTTTGACCTGCCATTGGCCGCCAGCACCGGTGGTTTGTACCGGGGTCCAGCAGCCCATCTCGATAACTCGCTGCAGGGCAGGTTCGGTGGTGGGGTGAATCACCAGGCCTTCGCTGGGAATGGTGCGCACCAAGTGGTGGAACTGCCGCTCGATGGCCGCCAGATCAGGGAAGATGTCCGCGTGATCGAACTCCAGGTTGTTCAGGATCGCCGTACGCGGGCGGTAGTGAACGAACTTGGAGCGTTTGTCGAAGAACGCGCTGTCGTACTCATCGGCTTCGATGACAAAAAACGGGGTGTCGCCGAGGCGCGCCGACACCGAGAAATTCTGCGGCACGCCACCAATCAGGAAGCCCGGGCTCATGCCCGCATGCTCCAGCACCCAGGCCAGCATGCTGCTGGTGGTGGTCTTGCCATGGGTACCGGCAACGGCGAGTACCCAACGGCCTTGCAACACATGGTCGGCCAGCCATTGCGGGCCAGACACGTACGGCAAACCTTTATTCAGTACATATTCGACTGCCGGGTTACCGCGCACCATGGCATTGCCGATCACGACAAGGTCCGGGACCGGGTCGAATTGCGCCGGGTCATAACCTTGGGTCAGCTCAATGCCCTGGGCCTGCAGTTGCGTGCTCATGGGTGGGTAAACGTTGGCATCGGAGCCAGTAACATGATGGCCCAGTTCTTTGGCGAGCACCGCCATGGAGCCCATGAACGTGCCGCAAATACCGAGAATATGAATGTGCATAGTCGACCTCGTAAAACATCGAGGCAGGTTAGCGCAGGGAAGGGAAAATCGCACTCTTTAGCTGTAGCACGCAGGCCTTGGGGGGGGGTAGCCGCCATTGTTTGTCAGAGCGTAGGGGAATATTCGATAAGTCCGGTGCCACAGGATGCATGCATGGCATCGGACCCATCGCCAGTTTGACTGAGCATCATCCATGACTCGAAAGTTTACGCGGGGTTATGTCACACGACTTTTGTTTCGGCAGACTCTGCCGGTAATGACAGCGTTCCCATGTGCAACAACTTCCCTATGAACTTGTTTAATGCGTCGAATTTTTTATCAATAACATCCAGACGGCCTTTGTCATCGGTGCCGTCTGCGGGAGTGGCAATGTAAGGCCGGAATACCATGTCGTTTTCGTCCCCCAGTTTTTTAAGCTGTTCCTCCGCAGTTTTATACAAGGCCTCAAGCGTTTCGAGGCGCTCGCTTGGCGTACGCGACGAGGAGTCGCTCATTTTAAGTGCCGGAGCATTCGTTCCTTGACGCATTGCCATAATATTGTTGGCAATGACTTCCATGCGCAACTCGGCCAGGCCCAAGCGCGCGGTCGTGGCACCCGTGTCGGTGTCCTGCGTGGCGACGACCGATGTTGTCCCGTCGGTTTTCGCGGCAGGCACCTGCGTGCTTGGAGCCGGCTGGTGAGCCGGAGGGAGCAGTGGCGTATTGTTTGTAAACTGCGCCTTGATTGTCTCGCCAGACCAAACCGAGCCTGCGTAGGTACCAATACTCAGGGGAGCGCTGACCAATCCGCTTATACCCGCACTGACAAAGGCGTCGCGGGCTACCGTTGCCGCCTGGGGCGAGGTGTTGAACACCCCGGCCTTGACCAGCCGATCAGCAACCATCAGGTTTTGAGTCACCTGTGCCAAATCTTTAGGATCTGCGCTGGCCTGAGGCTTGAACGGCCGGTTGGCAGGCCCTTGGTTCATCAATTTTTGTTGTGTCAGCGTTTGAAAATTATTGGGTTTCTCGGGCTTGGGTAACGTTGTGGAGGTGTCTGTGGCCGGATTTTTCCCTAACCGGGGTTTAGGTTGGGGAGCTATTGGAGGGGAGCTGCCCTGGCCACCGGGACGTACTATCGGAGGCGTTACACCGCCATTGCGCGGGGCCGGTGGTTTATTCACTGGAGGTAGATTGACCGTGTTGGGCCGAACTCTAATACTATTCATGATTATTATCTCACTTGTTGTTACTATTTACCCATAAGCGCTATTAGCGAGTTATCGAGACAATCGACAACCGCCAACTTAGTAACTAAACAGATAATGAACGTTCCAGAAGACAGTCACCCACACACGAAAATACATGACAAAACATTAATACGGTGCGACGCCATTATTTAACGCACAGTCGCCCACAACACAGATTGATCACTCACAGCCAGAACAGGTAACGTCATCATTACACCTGACGCGCTATACCATACTTACGTAACTTTCTATAAAGCGTATTTCTACTGACTCCAAGCACCGTCGCCACGTGCGTCATATGCCAGTGTTGCTGCACCAATGTTGCCAGCAATGCCTGGCGCTCGGCAGCATCCAGCAATGAGTTTGCCGGTTCACTCACCGCCACCGGCACGGTTTGCACGGCACGAATCTGTGCAGGCAGGTCATCAAGCCTCACCCGCCCGTCCTCACACAGTGCGGCGAGGGTGCGCAACACCGTGCGCAACTGCCGCACGTTGCCCGGCCACGCGAACGCCAACAGGGCCTGGCGGGCCTCGCCGTCAAGCTGCACCGCCTGATCTCCCGCTTCTTCGGCCAGCAGGAAGTCCAGCAGCTGCAATTTGTCACTGCGCTCGCGCAACGGCGGCAAGGCCACTTCCAGGCCATTGAGCCGGTAATACAGGTCTTCACGAAAACTACCGTCCTGCACCCGATCAAGCAGATTACGGTGGGTAGCGCTGATAATTCTGACGTCCACCGCTTGCGGTTCACCGCCGATGGGCACTACCAAGCGGTCTTCAAGCACCCTTAATAGCCGGGTTTGCAAAGCCAGCGGCATATCGCCGATTTCATCCAGAAACAACGTGCCACCATCCGCCTGCTGCAGCTTGCCGCGCATGCCTTCCTTGCGGGCGCCGGTAAAACTGCCGCCGCGATAACCGAACAGCTCGCTTTCGATGAGGCTTTCCGGGATGGCTGCGCAGTTGAGGGCCACAAAGGCTTTATCTGCGCGCAGGCTTGCATGGTGCACGGCCTTGGCAAACGCCTCTTTGCCAGACCCGGTTTCCCCCTGGATCAGCAAAGGCACATCACGCTCGAACACCCGCAAGGCTCTGCGGAAATCGTTTTGCAGCGCCGCGTCTCCAAGGCAAATGCCCGGCAATCGCGGCCGCTCCGGCAAGGCGTGGGCCACCGGTACCGGTACGCTGCGTGGCTGGCCGCGCAACACCGCGAACAAGCCACGGCCATCGCGGGTACGCAGGGGCCAGCTGGCGCTGGCGTTCGCGCTGGCACGCCCGAGCAACTCATCGAGCGAACAATCGAAAAACGCCTCGACCGGCTGCCCCAACAACCCGCCACGGATTTGCCCGAGCAGGTTCAACGCACTCTGGTTAACCGCACAAATGCGCCCTTCACCATCGAACGCCAGCAGCCCTTCGCTGAACAGGCCCACAGACTCGGCCTGCAAATGAAAGCGCAGCAACCAGTGGTGCTCAAAATGGCGCAGGAAGTAACAGCTCTCGATCATCTTCGCCGAAAGATTGACCAGCGCCATGGTGTGGAACTGGCTCTGGCGCGACACCGCCTCCCGGGCCGAGGACACATCCAGCACCGCCAGCAGTTCGCCATGAGGGTCGAACACCGGGCTGGCCGAGCAGGTCAGGCCGGTATGTCGGCCACGAAAATGTTCATCGCGATGAATCGTCAGGGACTGGCGCTCCACCAGGCAGGTGCCGATGCCGTTGGTGCCTTCGCAGGCCTCGCTCCAATCGGCACCCAGCCACAGCCCGGCACCCTCGAAGATCTTGCGCTCGCTGGGGGCGGTGACGCAGTTGAGGATCACCCCGCGGGCGTCGGTCAGCAGCACCGCATGGCCGGCGCCGGAGAGCTGTTGATGCAGGCTGTTCATTTCATTGCCGGCGATGCTCAGCACTTGTTGCAGGCGTTCGCGGCTTTCCAGCAGGCGGCCATGTTCGAGCACCGTGGGCGCGATGGTCAATGCGGGGTCGAGGTGATAGTCCTCAAGACAACGCAGCCAGGAGCGGGCGATGGACGGATCGCTGCCGGGGCCATGCAGCGGGTCCTGCCCACGGGTGACCGTCAGGACTTGTTGGGCATGGCGACTGAAATGATCGTTTTGCATGTTCTTATTATTCTCCCTGCGTGAAGTACACCGCGCGCGAGTGCCCAGCATCCTCCAGCCTCCCGACCAATGCAATCCCGGGCAGACCCACCGGTCACAGGCTGTACCGCTTATGGCACAAACTGTCACCCAGGCTGTACCAAGCTTGCCACAGCAACGGTTTGCAACAACCTCTAAACCCTTGATTTACAGGCTCTACGAGGCACTGGCCCGACCTTTGCTCTACGCTTTAACAAGCACAACCGTGCGTCCTCCAATAAACACAAAAAGCCAGGAGATACCCACCATGCGTTACGCACACCCCGGTACTGAAGGCGCGATCGTTTCGTTCAAGGCCAAGTACGGCAACTACATCGGCGGTGAGTTTGTCGCGCCGGTCGATGGCAACTATTTCACCAACACCTCGCCGGTCAACGGCAAGCCCATCGCCGAATTCCCGCGCTCCACTGCCAAGGATATCGACAAGGCCCTGGACGCCGCCCACGCCGCCGCTGACGCCTGGGGCAAGACCTCGGCCCAGGACCGCTCGCTGGTACTGCTGAAAATCGCCGACCGCATCGAACAGAACCTCGAACTGCTGGCCATCACCGAAACCTGGGACAACGGCAAGGCCGTGCGCGAAACCCTGAACGCCGACATCCCGCTGGCCGCGGACCACTTCCGCTACTTCGCCGGCTGCATCCGCGCCCAGGAAGGCAGCAGCGCCGAGATCAACGAACACACCGCCGCTTACCACTTCCACGAACCGCTGGGCGTGGTCGGCCAGATCATCCCGTGGAACTTCCCGCTGCTGATGGCCGCCTGGAAACTCGCGCCAGCCCTGGCCGCCGGTAACTGCGTGGTGCTCAAGCCTGCCGAGCAAACCCCGCTGGGCATCAACGTGCTGATGGAACTGATCGGCGACCTGCTGCCGCCGGGCGTGCTGAACGTGGTGCACGGCTACGGCAAAGAAGCCGGCGAAGCCCTGGCCACCAGCAAGCGCATCGCCAAGATCGCCTTCACCGGCTCCACGCCAGTGGGCTCGCACATCATGCACGCGGCCGCCGAGAACATCATTCCGTCTACCGTTGAACTGGGCGGCAAGTCGCCGAACATCTTCTTCGCCGACATCATGAAAGCCGAACCGCAATTCATCGAGAAGGCCGCCGAAGGTTTGGTGCTGGCGTTCTTCAATCAGGGCGAAGTGTGCACCTGCCCTTCCCGCGCACTGGTGGAAGAGTCGATCTACGACGACTTCATGAAAGTGGTGATGAAGAAGGTCGAGTCGATCAAACGTGGCGACCCGCTGGACACCGACACCATGGTCGGCGCCCAGGCGTCCGAGCAGCAGTTCGACAAGATTTTGTCCTACCTCGAAATCGCCAAGGGCGAAGGCGCCGAGCTGCTGACTGGCGGCAAGGTCGAGAAGCTGACCGGCGATCTGGCCACCGGCTATTACATCCAGCCAACCCTGCTCAAGGGCACCAACAAGATGCGGGTGTTCCAGGAAGAAATCTTTGGCCCTGTGGTGAGCATCACCACGTTCAAGGATGAAGCCGAAGCCCTGGCGATTGCCAACGACACCGAGTTCGGCCTGGGTGCCGGCCTGTGGACCCGCGACATCAACCGCGCGTACCGCATGGGCCGGGCGATCAAGGCCGGGCGTGTATGGACCAACTGCTACCACCTGTACCCGGCGCATGCCGCGTTCGGTGGTTACAAGAAGTCAGGTGTGGGCCGTGAGACTCACAAGATGATGCTTGATCACTATCAGCAGACCAAAAACCTGCTGGTGAGCTACGACATCAATCCGCTGGGCTTCTTCTAACTGACAACCCGCTCCCACACTTGATCTTCACAAGACCTTGCTACTCATTCGGCTTACTTAAGTAAGCCGGGATAAAACAATAAGAAAGGGATTCCATCATGCCCAGCGAACCGAATGGCGCTCCGGCGTCCGGGTCTTCCGTCGACTTTGAAAAAGTCGGCACCGAATACTTCCAACAACGGGAACTGAAAAAAGGCGCTGCCGGCTGGGTACTATTAGTCGGTCTCGGTGTTGCCTACGTGATCTCCGGCGACTACGCCGGCTGGAACTTCGGCCTGGCCCAGGGTGGCTGGGGCGGTATGTTCCTCGCCACACTGCTGATGGCCACCATGTACCTGTGCATGTGTTTCTCCCTGGCCGAACTGTCTTCCATGATCCCTACCGCCGGCGGCGGCTACGGCTTTGCCCGCAGCGCGTTCGGCCCCTGGGGCGGGTTCCTCACCGGCACCGCGATCCTTATCGAATACGCCATCGCCCCCGCCGCCATCGCGGTGTTTATCGGCGCCTATTGCGAGTCGCTGTTCGGCATTGGCGGCTGGATGATCTACCTAGCGTTCTACATCATCTTTATCGGCATCCACATCTTCGGCGTGGGTGAAGCGCTGAAGCTGATGTTTGTGATTACCGCCGTCGCCGCGATTGCCCTGGGTGTGTTCCTGGTGTCGATGGTGCCGCACTTCAGTGTCGCCAACCTGCTGGACATCCCGGTGACCGAGGCCAAGGGCGCCAGCTCTTTCCTGCCCTTCGGTTATGTCGGCGTTTGGGCGGCGATTCCCTATGCGATCTGGTTCTTTTTGGCCGTCGAAGGTGTGCCACTGGCCGCTGAAGAAACCAAGAACCCCAAACGCGACCTGCCCCGCGGCCTGATCGGCGCCATTGTGGTGCTGACCAGCTTCGCCCTGCTGATTTTGGTGATCGCCCCCGGCGGTGCTGGCGCCTACGCGTTGATGGCATCGGGCAATCCGCTGGTGGAAGCCTTGTCCAAAGCCTACGGCGGCTCCACGTGGATGGGCCACTTCGTCAATCTGGTGGGCCTGGCCGGGCTGATCGCGAGCTTCTTCTCGATCATCTACGCCTACTCCCGGCAGATCTTCGCCCTCTCCCGCGCCGGATACCTGCCGCGCAAGCTGTCGCAGACCAACAAAAGCAAGGCACCGGTACTGGCCCTAGTGATCCCCGGCATCATCGGGTTCGGCCTGTCGCTGACCGGCCAAGGCGATTTGCTGATCCTGGTCGCCGTATTCGGCGCGACCATTTCCTACGTGCTGATGATGGCCGCGCACATCACCTTGCGCATCCGCCGCCCCAAAATGGACCGCCCTTACCGTACTCCGGGCGGCATCTTCACCTCGGGCGTCGCCCTGGTACTGGCCTGCATCGCTGTTGTGGCGGGCTTTCTGGTGGATCCGCGCGTGGTGATTGGCGCGGCGATCATCTATGGAGTATTAATTGCTTACTTTGCTTTCTACAGTCGGCATCACTTGGTAGCAGGCACGCCGGAAGAAGAATTTGCGGCGATCCAGGCCGCAGAGGCCGCCTTGCACTAACTGCCATAAACCTCGACGCGGGCGCTTTACTCACATTCAGCCCGCGTCGACAAGGAGACTCTGTATGGCAAGCTTTTCCCACGCGGTCGGTGCATTGACCTACCGCTTCGACAGCCTCAAGGACGTGATGGCCAAGGCCAGCCCGGCCCGCTCCGGGGATTTTTTGGCGGGTGTTGCCGCCCAGAACGATGGCGAGCGGGTCGCGGCGCAAATGGCCCTGGCCAACATTCCGTTGAAGCACTTTCTCGAAGAAGTGTTGATCCCGTACGAAAGCGACGAAGTCACCCGGCTGATTATCGACACCCACGATAAACAGGCGTTTTCCGTGGTCAGCCACCTGACCGTCGGGGGTTTGCGGGATTGGCTGCTCAGCGACGCGGCCGACGAACAGAGCCTGCGCGCCCTGGCGCCCGGGCTGACACCGGAAATGGCCGCCGCCGTGTCGAAGATCATGCGCGTGCAGGATCTGGTACTGGTGGCGCAGAAAATCCGCGTCGTCACACAGTTCCGCGGCACGATGGGCCTGCGCGGGCGCCTGTCCACCCGCCTGCAGCCCAACCATCCCACCGATGAGCCGGCCGGTATCGCCGCGAGCATTCTTGACGGCCTGCTCTACGGCAACGGCGACGCCATGATCGGCATCAACCCGGCCACCGACAGCATCGCCTCGATCTGCGCGATGCTGGAAATGCTCGACGCGATCATCCAGCGTTATGAAATCCCGACCCAGGCCTGCGTGCTGACCCACGTCACCACCTCCATCGAAGCCATCAACCGTGGCGTGCCGCTGGACCTGGTGTTCCAGTCGATCGCCGGCACCGAGGCGGCCAATGCCAGTTTCGGCATCAGCCTGAGCGTGCTGCAGGAAGGCTACGACGCGGGCCTGAGCCTGAACCGCGGCACCCTCGGGCACAACCTGATGTATTTCGAAACCGGCCAGGGCAGCGCCTTGTCGGCCAACGCACACTTTGGCGTCGACCAGCAAACCTGCGAAACCCGCGCCTATGCCGTTGCCCGGCATTTCAAGCCGTTTTTGGTGAACACGGTCGTAGGATTTATCGGCCCCGAGTACCTGTACAACGGCAAGCAGATCATCCGCGCCGGCCTCGAAGACCACTTCTGCGGCAAGCTGCTGGGCGTGCCCATGGGGTGCGACATCTGCTACACCAACCATGCCGAAGCCGACCAGGACGACATGGACACCCTGCTCACCCTGCTGGGCGTGGCCGGGATCAACTTCATCATGGGCATCCCGGGCTCCGACGACATCATGCTCAACTACCAGACCACTTCATTTCACGACGCGCTGTACGCCCGCCAAACATTGGGTTTAAAGCCGGCACCGGAGTTTGAACAGTGGCTGGCGAAAATGGGCATCTTCACGCAAGCCGACGGCAAGGTGCACTTCGGCAACAGCCTGCCACCGGCATTCCGCCACGCCTTGGCGCAACTGGGATGAAGAAGGAACCGCCCGTGCACATCGACACCCCGGAAAACAACGTGGACAACCCGTGGCTTGAGCTGCGGCGCCTGACCCCGGCGCGGATTGCCCTGGGCCGCACCGGCACCAGCATGCCTACCGGTGCGCAGCTGGATTTCCAGTTCGCCCATGCCCAGGCCCGCGACGCGGTACACCTGCCGTTTGATCATGCAGGGCTCAGCAGCCAATTGGCGGAGCGTGGCCGCGACAGCCTGCTGCTGCACAGCGCCGCCGTCGACCGTCACAGCTACCTGCAACGCCCGGACCTTGGGCGCCGCCTCAGTGATGAATCCGCCCAGGCCCTGCGGGACTATGCCGAAGCCAACCCCGGCGGCGTGGACCTGGCGGTGGTGGTGGCCGATGGCTTGTCGGCCCTGGCGGTGCATAAACATACGTTGCCGTTTCTTACACGCATGGAGGAACAAACCCACGCTGAAGGCTGGTCGCTGTCACCGGTGATTCTGGTGGAGCAGGGCCGTGTCGCCGTCGCGGATGAAGTCGGCCAGTTGCTCGGGGCAAAAATGGTAGTGATCCTGATCGGCGAGCGGCCGGGGCTCAGCTCGCCGGACAGCCTGGGGCTGTATTTCACCTACAACCCCAAAGTCGGCCTCACTGACGCCTACCGCAACTGCATCTCCAATGTGCGCCTGGAAGGCTTGAGCTACGGCATGGCCGCTCACCGCCTGCTTTACTTGATGCGGGAGGCCTGTCGCCGGCAGTTGTCGGGGGTCAACCTCAAGGATGAAGCGCAGGTACAAACTCTCGAGTCGGATGATCCCGACCTGATGAAAGGAAACTTCCTGCTCAGCCCACCGAAGGACTGATCCCTGCACGATTGCGCTTTTTCTCTGCTTTAGGCAGCATCGAGACACGGCCGCTTGTGTGGTCATACCCCATTTGGAAGTTGAGGCCTGGCATGCGGATTACTCAAGCGACCCTGGAACACCTGGACCTGTTGACCCCGCTTTTCGTCAAATACCGCGAGTTTTACGGCGCGCTGCCGTTTCCTGATTCGAGCCGCGCCTTCCTGGAAAAACGCCTGCGCCGCAAGGAGTCCGTGATCTACCTGGCGCTGGCCGACGATGACGACAAGAAACTGCTTGGCTTTTGCCAGCTGTATCCAAGCTTTTCATCGTTGTCCCTCAAGCGGGTGTGGATCCTCAACGACATCTACGTCGCCGAAGACGCACGCCGGCAGTTGGTGGCCGACAACCTGATGCGTACCGCGAAGAAGATGGCCAAGGAAACTCAAGCCGTGCGCCTGCGTGTGTCCACCAGCAGCGACAACCAGGTGGCGCAGAAAACCTATGAGTCCATCGGTTTTCGGGAAGACACCGAGTTCAAGAATTACGTGCTTGCGATCAGCGATGACTGACAACTATTAACCAAACCTCATACATCTGTTGTGGGAGCCCCCTCCCACACTGACGCTGTGTCTACAATCAGATCGCTTTCGCGACATTCCCCGCTACAAAACCAGCACGCTTTTCACAACTCTATCCGTATAATGCGGACCTTTCAGGGTCGTAAGAAATACGCCACTACCTTGTAGCCCTTATTACCCGAAGCCTCCGCACAGGCCCGCTGAGCCAGGCCATTCACACAGGTGCCCTCCATGGATTTCAACCCGCTTGACCTTATCCTGCATCTCGACGTGTACCTCGACATGCTGGTGAGAAACTACGGAGTGTGGATCTACGCCATTCTGTTCCTGGTTATCTTTTGCGAAACCGGCCTGGTGGTCATGCCGTTTCTGCCGGGTGATTCCTTACTGTTCATCGCCGGCGCTGTTGCAGCGGGCGGCGGCATGGACCCGATATTGCTGGGCGGCCTGCTTATGCTCGCGGCCATCCTGGGTGACAGTACCAACTACGTGATCGGACGAACGGCCGGGGAACGCTTGTTCAGCAACCCCAACTCGAAGATCTTCCGCCGCGACTACCTGCAAAAAACCCACGACTTCTACGACAAGCACGGCGGCAAAACCGTGACCCTGGCGCGCTTCCTGCCGATCCTGCGCACGTTTGCGCCGTTCGTCGCCGGTATCGCGAAAATGCCTTACCCGCGCTTCTTCGGTTTCAGCGTGTTCGGCACCGTCCTCTGGGTCGGCGGCCTGGTAACCCTGGGCTACTTCTTCGGCAACGTGCCGTTCATCAAGAAAAACCTGTCGCTGCTGGTGGTGTTCATCATCCTGCTGTCGCTGGTACCGATGATCATCGGTGTGTTCCGCAGCCGCTTTGGCCGCAATTCCACCGAAGCCAAGCCGCAGTAACCTGCGATGTGGTCCCTCAGCGCCTGGCGTCGCCGGCGCCTGCTGGCCAAGCACCCGATTGCCGATGAAACGTGGCAGCGGGTGCGCCATCACCTGACGTTCCTCGACGGCATC
This sequence comes from Pseudomonas sp. 21615526, assembly GCF_013386245.1. Lineage (NCBI taxonomy): Bacteria > Pseudomonadati > Pseudomonadota > Gammaproteobacteria > Pseudomonadales > Pseudomonadaceae > Pseudomonas > Pseudomonas sp. 21615526. The sequence continues at coordinate 12,969 of NZ_JACAOM010000028.1, forward strand.
ACTGCCGAGCAAGACCAGTGGCTGCGGGAAGCCTGCGTGGTGTTCCTCGCCGAAAAACACCTCACCGCCCTGCCCGGCGTCGAACTGCACCAGGAACAGCGCCTGCTGCTCGCCGCCCAGGCACAGCTGCCGCTGATGAACCTTGGCGACCTCGACTGGTACCAGGGCTTCCACGAGATCGTGCTGTACCCCGACGACTTCCTCAGCCCGCAGCGCCATCGCGACGCCAGCGGCGTGGAGCACGAGTGGGACGGCGAGCACAGCGGCGAAGCCTGGCAACAGGGCCCGGTGATCCTTGCGTGGCCCGGCGTACTGGCCAGCGGCAACTGGGAAGGCTACAACCTGGTCATTCACGAACTGGCCCACAAGCTGGACATGCTCAACGGCGACGCCAACGGCCTGCCACCCCTGCACCACGACATGCGCGTGCAGGAATGGGCCAGCGTCATGCAAAGCGCCTTCGACGACCTCAACCGCCAGCTCGACCGCAACCCTGACGCCGAAACGGCCATCGACCCCTACGCCGCGGAAAACCCGGCCGAGTTCTTTGCCGTCACCAGCGAATACTTCTTCAGTGCCCCGGATTTACTGGTCAGCAGTTATCCACAGGTGTACGAGCAACTGAGCCACTTCTACCGTCAGGATCCCCTGGCGCGCCTGCACCAACTGCAGGCCGGCGACGTGCGGTATCAGACGGAACGCCAAGCGCACTACGACGTCTGACGCATGGCATCGGCGTCAGAATATGCCTATAATCGCCGCCACTTTTAGGCCAATCCGGCCATGTTCCATGGCCAACTACGGGGGCAACGCCCAATGAGCTACAGCAAGATTCCGGCTGGCAAAGACCTGCCGAACGACATCTACGTCGCCATCGAGATTCCGGCCAACCACGCGCCGATCAAATACGAAATCGACAAAGACAGCGACTGCCTGTTCGTTGACCGTTTCATGGCCACCCCGATGTTCTACCCGGCCAACTACGGTTTCATCCCCAACACCCTGGCAGACGACGGTGACCCCCTCGACGTGCTGGTCGTGACCCCTTACCCGGTTACCCCAGGCTCGGTTATCCGCGCCCGCCCGGTCGGCATCCTGAACATGACTGACGACGGCGGCGGCGATGCCAAAGTTATCGCAGTACCACACGACAAGCTGTCCCAGCTGTATGTCGACGTGAAGGAATACACCGATCTGCCGCCACTGCTGCTGGAACAGATCAAACACTTCTTCGAGAACTACAAAGACCTCGAAAAAGGCAAATGGGTGAAGATCGACGGTTGGGGCAATGCAGACGCCGCCCGCGCCGAGATCCTGAAGTCGGTCGCTGCCTACAAAGGCTGATACCGCTATTCGCTCTGAAAAAGCCCCGATTAAACGGGGCTTTTTTTGTGGGAAAAATATAAACATCCGGCTACTTTAATAAACATATTTACAGCAATTGTTTAACTAGCTTAATCAACTAGCAGAATAGTCCTGCGATAAGGAAACACCTAAATACAGCAACTCAACGCATGGTTTATTTGATCTGATTTTACGGCCAGTAAACTCTGCGTTTATGAATACATCAGGTGATCGCTTAAGAGCGCTATTACGGGAAGTTCATCTTTCCGCTTCCGACTTCGCCAAGAACCGCGATGTTACGCCTCAACACGTAAACAACTGGTTCAAACGCGGCGTCCCCATGGGCCGGCTCAACGAGTTCGCAGAATTGTTGTGCGTCACCAGCCGTTGGCTGCGCACAGGCGAAGGCCCCAAACATCCACCCGCCAACTACCTGCTGGAAGGATCCGATGCAGACACCTCCCACCGTATCGCCCGCGAGACCAGCGGCAACTACATCACCCACCCGGTCTCGGGCCCGGTAAAAATCGACGTGGAGATCCCCCTCCACCCCACCTTCACCTCGACCGAAAGCATCCGCCTCTCCCTGCACACCCTTGAAGCCATCGGTGTAAGCCCGGAGCGGGCACTCGGGGCCTACATGGTCGGCAACAGCATGATCGACATCATCCAGGACGGAAGTACCCTTGCCATCGACTGTGGTCGCAAACAGATCATCGATGGCGAAATCTACGCGGTAGAGCACGACGGAATGCTGCGGATCAAATACCTCTACAACCGTCCAGGAGGTGGCCTGCGGATGCGCAGCCACAACAGCGCCGAGCATCCGGACGAGTTTTTGACCTATGAGCAGCGGCATGAGCAGAACTTTGAGATTCTGGGTTGGGTGTTCTGGTGGGCGACACTGAATAACCGCCGCCCGCCGGTGCCGCTGGATGAGCATTTATTGGGCTACGAAGGCTCTAAATCGGATCCGGAGCTGGGAAATTGAGGCGAATGTGGGTATTATCCGCCGCACATTTGGCAGGGGGTTGGCGTGAAGCCGGTCCGCCCTGCCTGGCGATGCGGAGGAGTTCCCGCTGATGCCCCTTATCACCTGGGTGCGAGCCTGGGTGAACGATTTGAAGGCTGGTGAGGTTTACCAAAAATAAGCTGAACCAGTCCCCGAGAAGCCGGCCACAAGCCGGCTTTTTAATGCCTGGAAGAAATGCGCTACACCTGCCAGGCATCGAGCTATTTGAGAACGCGCCAACCGCTCCAAGGCACGCAAGCCGTCTTTTCCATCCTCAGGACATTCGCCTGATACGTCGCTAAAAGCCCGTTCCAAGAACACGTTTCGCATACCTGTCGTTACCAACGACATGACATCAAGACGTGTCGCAGAAATCAAAATATAGCGACACGTAGTGCACGCATGTTTACACTGACGCCACGAAAGGGCGCCCTGATGAGCCCCTCTTACCTTTAGACGGATAAGTCAAAGACCGAGCCCCATCCATGACCGCATCCCACCTTCCCTGGCAGGCTGACAAGCCCTACAACCAGCTTCCCACTTTGCCACCGGCAACTGTTCTGGAAACCCATGCAGTGCTCAAACGCTGCATTGAGGCCCGCACAGCCCTGGCCGAATTGAAGCAAGCGGCTGAGCTGATCCCTAACCAGACAATGCTGATCAACACCATTCCATTGCTGGAGGCCAAGGACAGCTCAGAGATCGAAAGTATCGTCACCACCACGGATTTGCTCTTTCAGCATGCTCAGGATGGAGATAGCCACGCAGACCCAGCGACCAAGGAAGCACTGCGCTACCGCAAAGCCCTGCAGAAAGGTTATCAATCGTTGGCCGACCGCCCACTCTCCACCGGTACTGCAGTCGAAATCTGCCGCACGCTTAAAGGCGTGAACATGGATATACGCCGGGTGCCAGGAGTCCAGCTAGCCAACGACCGAACCGGCGAGATCATCTATACCCCACCGGAAGGCGAAGATCGCTTACGTGACATGCTCGCCAACTGGGAGCGCTTCCTGCACAACGAGACCGACCTGGATCCATTAGTACGTATGGCGGTTAGTCACTATCAATTCGAAGCCATTCACCCATTCACCGACGGCAATGGCCGTACCGGGCGAGTGCTCAACACCCTGTACCTGATCCAGGAAGGCCTGCTGAATCTACCGATTCTCTACCTTAGCCGTTACATCATTGCCCATAGAGCCGATTACTACCGCCTGTTGCTTGATGTCACTCGCGAACAAGCCTGGGAGCCTTGGCTGCTGTACATGCTCAGCGCTGTGGAAGAAACAGCACGCTGGACTTGTGCAAAAATTGCCGCTATTCGCAGCCTGTCCGAGCACACCACCCAGTTTGTTCGTGAGCAGTTGCCGAAAACCTATTCCCGCGAGCTGGTAGACGTCATTTTCGAACAGCCCTACTGCCGCATCAGCAACGTCGTCGACAAACAGATTGCCCAGCGTCAAGCAGCCTCCCGTTACCTCAAAGAACTAGTCGCCATCGGCGTTCTGCAAGAGGTTCAGGTTGGCAAGGAAAAGCTCTTCATCCATCCCAAACTGATGCAGCTACTCACTCGCGACAGCAATGACTTCAAGCCATACGCCTGAGGAGACCGCTTTAATCCATGGCGATCGTCTGCCGGGATTTCCGCCCCTGAGCCAGGATGATGAGCATTTGGTCAGTAGATCGCTGACCAAATGCATCGCAACCTCAGCGTAGGCTTAAGGTCCTCACCTCGGCTGCAAACAGTCCAGCGCTCGATCCACCACCACCTTCGACATTTCCACCAAATGCATCACCGCCCGCTGTGCGCCATTCAGCGGCTCGGTCGACGCCTGGGCGGTTGCTACGGCGCAATGCAGCAACTCGGCAGCATGGGCCAGCGCATCTTCGAAACTCAGTTCGTCATCGACGGTAAACGGGTTGGGTGAAGGCTGCGCGTCCGGCGCTTTAAGGTAGTGATCGATCACTCGACGCGAGGCATCAGTGTCGCGGAGTAAGGCTTTATGGAATGCGGGTGGATCGGGGGTAACTTTGACCATGGTAAATCTCCAATCAAACATTTGGAGCCACCACTCCTCGCGACTAAACGAAGGCGGCAGCTGTACGCAGGTTAGTCGACCGGTCGATTGGAAACCCGGCGCGCCCGAGGGCGCCCTGCGCACAGCCACCATAAAAGTGCAGGCGAAAAACGGCCTGACTCATGAACTGATCGTGCGCCAATCGAATCCGGGCGACTAAACCCGATCACCGAATATGCAGTGACGGAACGCAGACTAGTCGCGGGATTTTGCTGGCGCAAGCGCTTGGAATTCTCTAGGAAACGTCCTGCAAATGAAAGGGATCAGTCTTCCTGGCCATTCCCAATCACTGCATCTTCTTGACTCTCCCCCTAAGGTCACACCTCACCCTGAAACCCCAGTTTTCAGGACCGCACCACCATGAGCCAACGCATCCTGGTCATCCTCGGCCACCCTTCCAGCACCAGCTTCTGCTCGGCCCTCACCGACACCTACATCACCTCGGCCAAAACCGCCGGTCACGAAGTGCGCGTCCTGCGCCTCGGCGACCTGACTTTCGATCCCATCCTGCACAACGGCTACAACCAAACCCAACCCCTGGAACCCGACCTGCTCAACGCCCAATCCGACATCCTGTGGGCCAATCACCTGACGTTTGTCTTCCCCATCTGGTGGGGTGGCATCCCGGCTTTGATGAAGGGCTTTATCGACCGAATTCTCCTGTCTGGTTTCGCCTTCAAATACCGCAAAGGCAAAGCCTTCCCCGACAAACTCCTGAAGGGCAGAACCGCGCACTTGCTGGTGACCCTGGACACGCCGCCGTGGTATTACAGGTGGTTCTACCGCATGCCCGCGCTGCACCAGATACGCAAGACGACGCTGGAGTTTTGTGGCATCCAGCCGATCAAGACGTTGCAGTTCGGGCCGGTGCTTGGCTCTACGCCAGCACAGCGGGAACAGTGGCTGAAACAGGCCGGCGCACTCTTTGGGAAAAGGATTTTTCATGTACATCGGCAAAGCCGCGCAACTGTCGGGCACAACCATCAAGGCGATTCGTCACTATGAGGCCATCGGCCTGTTGCCGCCGCCGCAGCGGGAAGGCCGTTATCGGATTTACTCTACGCAAAGTGTCGAGCTGCTGACGTTCATCAAGTGTGCCCAGCAGTTGGGTTTCAAGCTCAAGGAGTTGCAGGTGATTCTGGTCGGGCATCCTGGTGATGGGTTGCCCTGGGAGCTGGCGGACAAGGCAATCACCAACAAAAAGCAGGAACTGATGAAGCAAATCGAAGCGCTGCAGAAGATGCACGGGGGATTGGTCGAATTTGAGGCCAGTCTCAAGGACGCTCAGGGTCAATGCAACGCACCACCGAAAACGCCACGGCCGTCAATGAGCTGAACCGCTGTTTTACGTAGTACCGGGCAGCGGCTCGGAACAGAAAAAGCTTCGCAAGTAATGGAGTGGTTTCCGGCCGCACTGGGAAAGGTCCACTTCGAGCGCGATTGGCAATGGCGTGCTGGCGGGAAGTTGGACGGCGATTACCGGCGTGTGGGACGCCATCAAGCAAGCGCAGGAGATCTTCAAGGACGCCGGCAAGCTGTTTGAAAGCCTGGGGGCGACAGCCAGCGAATCGATGGAGCTGGCGAGTACTGCGCCAAAGGTTATGGAACAGGCGATCCTGCTGGCCAGTGATGAGGCGGCGCTGTACCTGATGTGCGCATCTGACTGGACAGTGAGCCGAATAGCTCACACAATCGGCTCACCAAATGAGCCGAATAAGCCTTCTATTCGGCTCACATACCGAGCATGCCTCTATGGATCACCCGAACTGGATCTGGCAACAACCGGACTGGCCGCACTTTCACTGGCAACCAGAGCGCCTTGCAGCGTTGTTGCGAGAGTGCACGCAGGTGCAAGGAAAGTTGCTGGGCATGCTCGGTTCGGTCAGCCAGGCACAGAGTTCAGAGAATGAACTGGATGCGTTGCTGCAAAACATTCTGACCTCCTCGGCAATCGAGGGTGAGCAACTGAATATGGGTTCCGTACGTTCCTCTTTGGCCCGACGCCTGGGCCTGGAGCAATTGCAAGACGGCTCAGTGAGCCGACGCAGCGAGGGTCTGGCTGACTTGATGCTGGACGCCACGCAACAGTTTGCTCAACCGTTTACCCTCACCCGTCTATTTAACTGGCATCGGTGGTTGTTTCCCGCCGAGGAGGCCCGCTTTTCCACCCACGGCTTGAACGTAGGCGCGCTAAGGGGGGATGAGCCCATGCAGGTTGTGTCGGGACGACTGGACCGACCCACTGTGCATTTCGAGGCCCCACCCCGCCAAGGGCTAGAGCAGTCGCTGGACGATTTCATCGAATGGTTTGAAGCCAGTCGCCATCATGCGGCCCTTGACCCATTGCTGCGCGCAGGCCTGGCGCATTTCTGGTTCGTCACCCTGCATCCCTTCGATGATGGTAATGGTCGTCTGACGCGGGCGATTACCGACCTCGCGCTTGCCCAGGCAGAGCATCAAGCGATCCGCTTCTACGCGATGTCGGCGAGCATCCTTGAAGACCGGGCGGGCTATTACCGTGCACTGGAAACCAGTCAAAAGGCCACGCTGGATATCACCGATTGGCTTGAGTGGTTCCTGCAAACGCTGCTTCGTAGCTTGCAGCAGGCCATGGTGCGGATTGACCGGGTGCTGGGCAAAACCCGCTTCTGGCAGCAGCATCGGGACCACGCACTCAGCGCCGAACAGACCAAAGTCTTGAATCGCCTGCTCGACGGTGGCGAAAAGGGCTTTGAGCACGGGATCAGCGCCGCCCAGTATCAGGCAGTGGCCAAAGTGTCCAAGGCCACGGCGACCCGACATCTGGCCGATCTTCTGGAAAAAAACTGCCTGGTTCGGCTACCCGGCGGCGGCCGCAGCACCCGCTATCAAATCAACACCCAAGGCGATTGATTTACAAGGCAAATCCCCCCACTCATTTGCCCCAATCCCCCATGTCTGCTAGTGTCGCGCCGGTTTACCGTCTACCGGAATAGCCGCCATGGCCCGCAAAAAAGTTGCACTCGATTTCGAACAATCCCTCGCCGACCTGCAAACCCTGGTCGAGCGGATGGAGAACGGCGAGTTGTCGCTGGAAGACTCGCTGACCGCATTCGAGCAAGGCATCGGCCTGACCCGCGACTGCCAGAGCGCCCTGGCGCAGGCGGAGCAGAAGGTCCAGGTGTTGCTGGAACGCGATGGGGAGTTGGCCGAAGAACCTTTCGATGCGGAACAGCCTGAATGATCGACGCTTATCAGGCCGACAGCCAGGCCCGGGTCAATGCTGCGCTGGATCCGCTGTTTGTCGCGCCCAGCCCTGAGCTGAACCGCCTGTATGAGGCCATGCGCTACAGCGTGATGAACGGTGGCAAGCGCGTTCGCCCGTTGCTCGCCTATGCGGCCTGTGAAGCCCTCGGCGCCCAGGCGGAGGAAGCCAACGGCGCCGCCTGTGCGGTGGAGTTGATCCACGCTTACTCCCTGGTACACGACGATTTGCCGGCAATGGACGACGACGATCTGCGTCGCGGCCAGCCCACTACCCATAAAGCCTTTGATGAAGCCTGCGCGATTCTCGCCGGTGACGGCCTGCAAAGCCTGGCGTTCAGCGCCCTGCTGGACCCGCGCCTGAGCAGCGTCAACGCCGAGATCCGTCTGCGCATGGTTACCGCGCTGGCGCTGGCCGCAGGGCCTGCCGGCATGGTCGGCGGCCAGGCGATTGACCTGGGCTCGGTCGGTTTGAAGCTCGATCAACAAGCCCTGGAATACATGCACCGCCACAAGACCGGCGCGCTGATCGAGACCGCCGTGCACCTCGGCGCCCTGGCCAGTGGCCGTGCCGAAGCTGCGCAACTGGCGGCGCTGCAAACCTACGCGCGGGCCATCGGCCTGGCGTTCCAGGTGCAGGACGATATTCTCGACGTTGAAAGCGATACCGCGACCCTCGGCAAGCGCCAGGGTGCTGATATCGCACGGGACAAGCCGACTTATCCTTCGCTTCTCGGGCTGGAAGCCGCCAAGGCGTACGCCCTGGAGCTGCGGGACCAGGCCCTGGATGCCCTGCGACCTTTCGACGCGGCTGCCGAGCCACTGCGTGACCTGGCGCGGTATATCGTCGAACGTCGCCACTGACAACAGCGGCCTTTTCCACCGCATATCAGCCAAGTTCGGCGCTCTGCGTGGGCAGTTTGCGATGCTTGAGGTAAACTGCCGCCTCTTCTATACCTATAACGATTCGCCTGATGCCCACGACGTTTCAAGAGATTCCCCGCAAGCGCCCGGCCACGCCCCTGCTGGACCGTGCCAACACGCCAGCCGGCCTGCGCCGCCTGGGTGAAGCCGAGCTGGAAACCCTGGCCGATGAGTTGCGCCTGGAATTGCTCTACACGGTCGGCCAGACCGGTGGGCATTTCGGTGCCGGCCTGGGCGTCATCGAGCTGACCATTGCGCTGCATTACGTATTTGACACTCCGGACGACCGGCTGGTGTGGGACGTGGGTCATCAGGCCTATCCGCACAAGATTCTCACCGGACGCCGCGAGCGCATGGCCACACTGCGCCAGAAGGATGGCATCGCCGCCTTCCCGCGCCGCTCCGAGAGCGAGTACGACACCTTTGGCGTCGGCCACTCCAGCACCTCTATCAGTGCAGCGCTGGGCATGGCGATTGCCGCCCGCCTGCAAAACAGCGATCGCAAGGCGATTGCGGTGATCGGTGATGGCGCGTTGACCGCCGGCATGGCCTTCGAGGCGCTGAACCACGCGCCGGAAGTGGACGCCAACATGCTGGTGATCCTCAACGACAACGACATGTCGATCTCGCGCAATGTCGGAGGCCTGTCGAATTACCTGGCAAAAATCCTCTCCAGCCGCACTTACGCAAGCATGCGTGAAGGCAGCAAGAAGGTGCTCTCGCGTCTGCCCGGCGCGTGGGAAATTGCCCGTCGTACCGAAGAATATGCCAAGGGGATGCTGGTTCCCGGCACCCTGTTCGAAGAGTTGGGCTGGAACTACATCGGCCCGATCGACGGCCATGACCTGCCAACCCTGATCGCCACCCTGCGCAACATGCGTGACCTTAAAGGCCCGCAGTTCCTGCATATCGTGACCAAGAAAGGCAAAGGCTTCGCCCCGGCGGAAGTCGACCCGATTGGTTACCACGCGATCACCAAGCTGGAACCGCTGAACGCCCCGGCCGCCGCGCCGAAGAAGCCCAGCGGGCCAAAGTATTCCGGTGTGTTCGGCGAATGGCTGTGTGACATGGCCGCCGCCGACCCGCGCCTGGTGGGCATCACCCCGGCGATGAAGGAAGGTTCCGACCTGGTGGCGTTCAGCGAGCGTTTCCCGCTGCGCTATTTCGACGTGGCCATCGCCGAGCAACACGCGGTGACCTTCGCCGCGGGCATGGCCTGTGAAGGCGCCAAGCCGGTAGTCGCGATCTACTCTACGTTCCTGCAGCGCGGTTATGACCAGTTGATTCATGACGTCGCGGTGCAGAACCTCGACGTGCTGTTCGCCATCGACCGTGCGGGCCTGGTGGGCGAAGACGGCCCGACCCATGCCGGCAGCTTCGACCTCTCGTACCTGCGCTGCATCCCCGGCATGCTGGTGATGACCCCGAGCGACGAGAACGAACTGCGCAAGATGCTCAGCACCGGCCACCTGTACAACGGCCCGGCGGCTGTGCGCTATCCGCGGGGGAATGGTCCGAATGCGGTGATCGAAAAGGACCTTGAGCCTATCGAAATCGGCAAGGGTATCGTCCGCCGCCAGGGCAGCGGCGTTGCCTTGCTGGTGTTCGGCGTGCAATTGGCTGAAGCCTTGAAAGTGGCCGAGAAGATCGACGCCACGGTGGTAGACATGCGTTTCGTCAAGCCACTGGACGAGGCCTTGGTGCGCGAGATCGCCGGCAGCCATGAGCTGCTGGTGACCCTCGAAGAAAACGCCATCATGGGCGGCGCCGGTGCGGCAGTCAGTGAGTTCCTGGCGCGGGAGAATATCCTCAAGTCGGTGCTGCACCTGGGCTTGCCAGATGTGTATGTCGAGCATGCCAAGCCGGCGCAGATGCTGGCCGAGTGCGGGCTGGATGAATCCGGGATTGAAGCTTCGGTTCGTCAGCGCATGGCCCTGCTGGGCCTGTAGAAACGCGATTAAAAATGTGCGAGCGGGCTTGCTCGCGAAAGCGCTGGGTCAGTCGACAGATGCATTGACTGACACTGCGCCTTCGCGAGCAAGCCCGCTCCCACATTTGTTTTATGCCAACTTCAAATGCTACGGACAGCCCATGAACCGCCTTCGCCTCGCCCTGCCCCTTCTGTTACTGCCCGCCACCGACCTGCTCGCCGACAGTTTCGATCGCGACCAAGCCCTCAAGCTGCCCGACATGGTGATCAGCGCCAACCGCCAGGTCCAGGCGCGCAACGACAGCAGCGCCGCCAACACCGTCTTCACCCGCGACGACATCGACCGCCTGCAACCCACCAGCGTGACCGACTTGCTCAGCCGCGTGCCCGGCGTGCAGGTTTCACAGGCCGGTGGCCGTGGCAGTCTGGCAAGCGTTTACATTCGTGGCACCAAGTCGGCCCAGAGCCTGGTGCTGGTCGACGGCCAGCGCATCGGCAACTCGACTTCCGGCGACAGCAACCTGCAGCACCTGAACATCCAGCAGATCGAACGCGTGGAAGTCCTGCGTGGTTCGCGCTCGGTGATCTACGGCAGCGATGCGATTGGCGGGGTGATCCAGATTTTCACCCGGCGTGGTAACGAGTCCGGCCTGCAACCCCGCCTGCATGTGGGATTTGGCAGCAACCAGACGTGGGAACGCAGCCTGGGCTTGTCCGGCGGCGATGCGCAAACCCGCTTCAACCTCGGCGCCAGCCTGGATGACACGGCGGGAATCAATCGCACGTACGACTCCTATCCCAGCGACCGTGACCATGACGCCTATCGCAACCAGGCCATCAGTTTCAGCCTGAGCCATGCCTTCAACGATGACCTCGAAGCGGGTGTGAACGTGCTGGATAACCGCGGCAAAAGCGAATTCGACAACCCGTTCGGTCGCTTCGATTCGACCACCTTCCAAAGCTTCCAGCAAAAGCCCTACACCCACTTCACCGTGAGCAGTGTCAGCACCTATGTTGACGCGCGTATCAATGACACGTGGAAGTCCCGGCTGGAAGCGGGCCACAGCGAAAACCGCGAAGAAACCCGGGACAAGCTCAGCACCGAACGCAGCGTGTTCAACACTTACCGCAACTCACTGAACTGGCAGAACGACCTGACCCTCAATGAGCAGAACAGCCTGATACTGGGCGGCGACTGGTACGAGGACCAGGTCAACAGCAGCACAGCGTTCGCCGAAGACAGTCGCTGGAATCGAGCGGTGTTTATCCAGCACCGTTTTCAAGCCCAGTCCTTTTCCACTGAACTGGGCCTGCGTCGCGACGATAACCAACAGTTCGGCGGCCACAATAGTTGGAGCGGCACCTTCACCCTGCCGCTGAACCCGGACAATGATCTGTTGCTGAGCTACAGCGAAGGCTTCCGCGCGCCTACGTTCAACGACCTCTACTACCCGGACGAATTCGGCTTCAAAAACAGTAACCCGAACCTCAAGCCCGAGACATCGAAAAGCTACGAAGTGCAATGGCGCAGCCAGCTCAGCGACAGCAGCCGACTGGAAGCCTCGCTGTACCGCACCGACATTCAGGACGCGATCGTGTTTGCCAGCAACGGCCCGCAAAACGTCAGCGCCGCACGCATCAACGGCTTCGAGGCGGCGCTCAAGCAAGAACTGTTCGGCTGGCAAAGCAGCCTCGCCGTTGCATTGATCGACCCACGCGACCGCGACACCGGGCGCACACTGGCGCGTCGAGCCCGGCGCACCCTGAGCCTGGACCTGGATCGCCAATTCGATCAATTCGGCGTCGGCGCCAGCTGGCAAGCGGTGAGCAGCAGCTACGACGATGCGGCGAACCAGCAACGCCTGGGCGGGTATGGCTTGCTGGGGCTACGGGGCAGTTGGGCGGTGAACCATGAAGTCACGCTGGAAATGAAGCTCGATAACCTGCTGAACAAGGACTACAGCCGGGCGCTGTATCAGTATCAAGGCCAGCAATATGGCTATCGGGAAGAAGGCCGGGCACTGATGTTCGGGGTGACCTGGACGCCGGAACTCTAAGTCGTCTGCACCGGCCTCATCGCGGGCAAGCCCGGCTCCCACAGGGGATCGTGCTTATCCAGACGACTCGGTCAAATGTGGGAGCTGGCGTGCCTGCGATAGCGGTCTCACAGCCCCGGAGCAAGAACCTGACACAACCGCGCCACCGCCTGCAGCATCTGCCCGCTGGGCCGTTCCAGGCCCTTGTCAGGCACCAGCAGCAAACGCCCGTTCGCTACCGCCGCCACCTGGGGCCAGGCCTTCCAGGCATCCAGCTGCGCTTGGTCGCCCGCCAGAATCACCTCGGGATTGCGCTGCAACACCGACTCAATGCTGACCTGTGGTGCCGGTAATTTCAGGTCATCGAACACATTGCGCGCGCCGCACACACTCAGCGCATCGCTGATGATCTGCCCGCCACCCACGGTGTACAGCGGCTGGTTCCACACCTGATAAAACACCCGCAACGGCTCGGCCCGGTGATAGCGCGAGCGCAACTCGGCCAAGCGCTGACGCAACTGCGCGGCCAATTGCCGGCCGGCGTCATCCCGCCCGAGTTGCCGGGCAATGGTTTCGACCTGTGAGGTGAGTTGTTCGAGGCTGTGGGGTTCGGCGACAAATACCGGGATGTTCAGGCGTTGCAGCTGTTCACGCTGGCCCGGGCCGACGCTGCCGGGCCAAAGCAGGATCAGGTCGGGCTTGAGGCTGAGCAGCCGCTCCATGTCCAACTGCCCGTAGTTGCCCACAGACGGCACGTTCGCCAACGCCTGTGGCCGCTCGCCGCCATCCAGCAAGCCCACCAGTAACTCGGCCGCACCCAGCTCAACGACGATTTCAGACAAGGAAGGCGCAAGGCTGACCACCCGCTCAACCGCCGCAGCCTGGGCCGCGACGACCAGCAGCCACACCGCCAGCCAGACGCGCATCAACCCAACTGGCGCGGGATGCGGTAGAGGTAGAACAGCACCAGGGTCGACAATGCCAACAGAAACAGCGGCACCGCTTCCAGCCCGACAAACACCGCCAGCGCGCCGACCCAGGCCGGCAGTGCAGCCACCAGCAACGCCACACGACGACGGGCCGCGAGGGTGATCCAGGCAGCCGGTTCTTCAGGGGTATCGAGGGCTTTGCCGGTGGCGATCAGCGCGTGTTTATAGCCGTGGAAGTAACGCAGGCTGACAAACATCGAGGCTACGCCGGCGATAAAAAACGGCATCGCCAGTACCGGCAGCAAGGGCTCGGCCTTGCCAAACACGAGGTTGATCACAAACAACGGCGCCAGCGCCAACGCCAGGTATTGCCACCAGTTAAACGACAGTCGCCGCTTGACCTGGCCGCGCGTCACGCCCGGTCGGCCTCGCCCTGGTGCTCGTTGCCCATCATGTGGTCGAGCTTGCTGGCCTTGGTGGCCAGGTAGAGCTTGTTGTGCGGGTTGTGGCCGGTGTGCAGCGGCACGCGCTCGGCGACGGTGATGCCCATGTCGGTCAAGGCTTTGACCTTGCGCGGGTTGTTGGTCATCAGGCGCAGGGATTTGACGCCCAGGTGCTGGAGCATCGGCAGGCAGATCCCATAGTCGCGCTGGTCAGCGGCAAAACCGAGGCGCTCGTTGGCTTCCACAGTGTCGGCGCCGCCATCTTGCAGCTCATAGGCGCGGATCTTGTTCAGCAGGCCAATGCCACGGCCTTCCTGACGCAGGTACAGCAACACGCCACGGCCTTCGCGGGCGATGGCCTGCAGGGCGGCTTCCAGTTGCGAGCCGCAGTCACAGCGCTGGCTGAACAGCGCATCACCGGTCAGGCACTCGGAGTGCACGCGACCGAGGACCGGGGCACCGTCCGCCACGTCACCGAGGCTGAGAACAACGTGTTCGCGCCCGGTGGCTTCTTCAAGAAAGCCATTCATGGTGAACGTGGCAAAAGGGGTTGGCAGCTTGGAAGCGGCGACGAAAACGACGGGCACCTTGTGCTCCTGATTTCAGATTTCACAGGGGAGGGATTGTAACAGTAGGTTCCTACAGACGCTTAAGCTGAATTATCGCTGATAAAGATCAATAGGTTCGATTGGCCTTCAGCTTGGTTCTATGCCTTTCAGAAATGTTGATAGCCACGAATGGCCGGCGTGACGTCCTGGCCAGACGCATCCAGCACGGTAACGCCCTGCCCCGCCTCGACCCGGCCGATTACATGGACCGGCACACCGGCGGCCAACAGCGGCGCCAGTTCGGCGGGCGGCAAGGTGAACGCCAGTACGTAGTCGTCCCCCCCGCTCAACGCTGCCACCCGGGCATCCGCCTCACCGACGAACGCCAGCAAGGCGGCGGACAACGGCAGTTTTTGCTGCTCGATCAACAAGCTGACAGCCGACGCCTTGGCGATATGCCCGCAATCAGCCAAAAGGCCGTCGGAAATATCCATGGCAGACGTGGCCTTGCCCCGCAACGCCAAGCCCAGCGCCAACTGCGGTTGCGGCGACCAGTAATGGGCCAGCAGCGGCTCGGCGATAGCCGCCTCCGCCGTGCGCTGCCCCAGCACCAGCGGCAAGGCGCCCGCTGCGTTACCCAGCTCACCGCCCACACACAGCAAGTCGCCAGGCCGCGCGCCGCTGCGGGTCAAGGCCTGGCCCGCCGGCACCCGGCCAAACACGGTCATGGTCAGGCTCAGCGGCCCACGGGTGGTGTCGCCACCTACCAGAACCACGCCACAACCCTGGGCCATGGCGTTCAAGCCCTGGGCATAGCGTTGCAGCCAATCGGCATCAACCGTCGGGGTAGTCAGGGCAAGGGTAAACGCGAGGGGATTGGCGCCCATGGCCGCCAGGTCGCTGACTGCCACGGCCAGCGAGCGCTGGCCGAGCAGAAACGGATCGCAGGGGTCGGCAAAATGCACGCCGGCCACCAGGGTATCGGTAGAAATCGCCAGCTGTTCCCCGGGAGGAACAGCCAGCAAGGCGCAGTCGTCGCCAATCCCCAGTGCAATGCCTTCGCCGCCCTGCGCACAGGGCGCGGCGGCGAAGTAGTTGCGGATCAGCTCAAACTCGCCCATTGCGTCAGCAAGCGCCAGTTAGCGCTTGTACGCCTTCACTTCGGCTTCACGCAGGCGCGGGGCCAGCTTGTCGAGCACGCCGTTGACGAACTTGTGACCGTCGGTGGAACCGTAGACTTTCGCCAGTTCGATCCCTTCGTTGATCACAACGCGGTAAGGCACGTCGACGCGCTTGAGCAGTTCCCAGGTGGACAGGCGCAGTACGGCCAGTTCAACCGGGTCCAGCTCTTCGATCGCCAGGTCCAGGCACGGCGTCAGTGCAGCGTCGATCTCCGCCAGGTTGGCCGGAACACCGTGCAGGATGTCGTGGAAGTAGCTGGCATCGGCCGCGCTGAAATCGTTGTCGACGCGAAACTGCGCCTCGATTTCGTTCAGCGAGGTTTTCGCCATGTGGCGCTGGTACAAAGCCTGGGTCGCGAGCTGGCGGGCCGAACGACGCTTTTCGCTTTTCGATGGCTTGCCGGCGTCTGCCGGGCGCGGGTCCTGGGGGTTGAACTGATCGCTGTCGTCGCTAATCACTTGGCCTCCAACTGCGCCAGCAGGCTGACCATTTCCAGGGCGGACAGGGCAGCTTCAGCACCTTTGTTGCCGGCCTTGGTGCCGGAACGCTCGATGGCTTGTTCGATGGAATCAACGGTCAGCACGCCAAAGGCGACCGGCACGCCGAACTCCATGGACACCTGGGCCAGGCCCTTGGTGCATTCGCCAGCCACGTATTCGAAGTGCGGAGTGCCGCCACGAATGACCGCGCCCAGGGCGATGATCGCCGCGTATTCACCCTGCTGTGCAACTTTCTGCGCAACCAGTGGAATTTCGAAGGCGCCAGGAGCGCGGATGATAGTGATGTCGCTTTCGCTTACACCGTGGCGAACCAGGGCATCCACGGCACCGCTTACCAGGCTTTCAACCACGAAGCTGTTGAAGCGGCCAACCACCAGGGCATAGCGGCCTTTGGGGGCGATGAAGGTACCTTCGATGGTCTTCAGGGTCATTCGACAAATCTCTTAAAGAGCCGGGACGCGCTTAGTGCGCGCCCCTCAGTGATATTTGAACCGCGAACAAGGGGCAAACAACGCCGGCCTTTATTCGGAGGGCACGTATTCTACTACTTCCAGGTCGAAACCGGATATGGCATTAAATTTCATTGGCGCACTCATCAGGCGCATTTTGCGCACGCCCAGGTCCCGCAGGATCTGCGAACCGGCCCCGACGATGCTGTAGGTGGTCGGTTTTTTCACCGGCGCGTGGTCGGCGGTTTCGCGGATATGCGCCAGCAGCACGTCGCCATCCAGCGGATGGCCCAGCAGCAATACAACACCGCTGCCGGCCTCGGACACCGCGGACATCGCGGCCCGCAGGCTCCAGCGCCCCGGCTGCTTGACCATCAGCAGGTCGCGCAGCGGGTCCATGTTGTGCACCCGCACCAGGGTCGGCTCTTCAGCGCAGATGGTGCCCAGGGTCAGGGCCATGTGCACGTCGCCTTCCACGGAATCGCGATAGGTCACCAGGTTGAACTGGCCCAGTTCGCTGTCCAGCGGCTGCTCGGCAATCCGCTGAACGGTACGTTCGTGGATCATCCGGTAGTGGATCAGGTCGGCAATGGTGCCGATCTTGATGTTGTGCAGCGCGGCAAATTCTTCCAGCTCGGCGCGACGGGACATGGTGCCGTCGTCGTTCATCACTTCGCAGATCACACCGCTCGGCTCGAAACCGGCCATGCGCGCCAGGTCGCAGGCCGCTTCGGTGTGGCCGGCGCGAGCCAGGGTGCCACCCGGTTGGGCCATCAGCGGGAAGATGTGGCCAGGGCTGACGATATCTTCGGCCTTGGCGTCTTTCGCGGCAGCGGCTTGTACGGTGCGGGCGCGGTCAGCAGCGGAGATACCGGTGGTGACACCGGTGGTGGCTTCGATGGACACGGTGAACTTGGTGCCAAACCCGGAACCATTGCGCGGCGCCATCAACGGCAGCTTCAGCAGCTCGCAGCGCTCGCGGCTCATCGGCATGCAGATCAGGCCACGGGCGTGCTTGGCCATGAAGTTGATGTGTTCCGGCTGGCAGCACTCGGCGGCCATGATCAGGTCGCCTTCGTTCTCGCGGTCTTCGTCATCCATGAGGATGACCATCTTGCCTTGGCGGATGTCTTCAACCAGTTCTTCGATGCTGTTGAGCGCCACGCGGCACCCCCTTGGGTCAGGATTTAAGGTAGCCGTTAGCGGCTAAAAAACTTTCAGTGATGTTCCCGGCGGGCCCTTGAAGAGAGTCAGACTCTGCGGCCTTATCGCCCAACAACAGGCGCTCCAGGTAACGGGCAAGCAAGTCCACTTCCAGGTTCACCCGGCGACCCGGCTGGTACGACGCCATGATGGTTTCGCTCAGGGTGTGGGGAATGATGGTCAGTTCAAATTCGGCGCCATTCACGGCGTTCACCGTCAGGCTCGTGCCGTCGACGGTGATCGAGCCTTTGTGGGCGATGTACTTGGCCAGCTCTTTCGGTGCGCGAATGCGAAATTCCACGGCACGCGCGTTTTCGCTGCGGGCAACCACTTCGCCGACACCGTCGACGTGGCCGCTGACCAGGTGCCCACCGAGACGGGTGGTCGGGGTCAGGGCTTTTTCCAGGTTCACCGGGCTGCCGCTCTTGAGGTCGTTCATCGCGGTGCAGTCCAGGGTTTCCCGGCTGACATCGGCGGCAAAGCCGTTGCCAGGCAACTCGATGACGGTCAGGCACACACCGCTGACGGCGATGCTGTCGCCCAGTTTGACGTCGCTCAGGTCGAGCTTGCCGGTTTCAACCAGCAGGCGTACATCGCCGCCTTTTGGGGTCATTGCACGGATGCTGCCGATGGATTCGATAATGCCGGTGAACATGCCGTTCTCCTGAAGACGTGGCGCAGGCCGGGAATTATACGCTCGCTGATGGCAGAGGGATGGCAGTGACTCTCCAGTCATCGCCAACAGCGCGCATTTCAGTGATCTTGAGTTGGGGGGCGTCGGCCAGTTTCTCAAGCGGCCAGTCCAGCAAAGGCCGGGCGGCAGAGCCAAGAAACTTGCCGGCGACGAATATCACGTACTCGTCCACCAGCCCTTGCTGGGCGAAGGCACCTGCCAGGCTTGGGCCGGCTTCCACCAACACTTCGTTGACACCACGGGCCGCCAGGGCCACCAGCGCGGAACGCAGGTCGACCTGGCCGTCGACACCCGGCACCACCAGGCACTCGGGGCCTGTGGGGTACTGGTTGTCCGGCGTCACGCAGGTGATGACCAGCGCGGGGCCAGCCTTGAAGAACGGCGCATTCAGCGGCACCCGCAGGCGGCCGTCGATCAGCACACGCAGCGGCGGACGGGACATCGCCAGGGCGGTGGTTTCTTCATCCAGGCCCAGTTCGGCGGCGCGCACGGTCAGGCGAGCACCATCGGCCAGCACCGTGTCGGCGCCGGTCAGCACCACACTGGCCTGGGCACGCAGGCGCTGCACAGCGGCACGGGCGGCCGGGCCGGTGATCCATTGGCTTTCGCCGTTGGCCATCGCGGTGCGACCGTCCAGGCTCATGGCCAACTTGACCCGCACAAACGGCAGGCCATGCTCCATGCGCTTGAGAAAGCCCGGGTTAAGCGCCCGCGCTTCGTTTTCCAGCAAGCCGCTGTGGGTCTCGATCCCGGCCTGGGCCAGGCGGCGCATGCCACGCCCGGCGACTTCCGGATTCGGGTCCTGCATCGCTGCCACCACACGGGCCAGGCCGGCATTCACCAAGGCATCGGCGCACGGCGGTGTGTGCCCGTGGTGGCTGCACGGCTCAAGGGTCACGTAGGCCGTGGCGCCCCGGGCTTTGTCGCCCGCTGCCCGCAGGGCATGGACTTCCGCATGGGGTTCGCCGGTGCGCACGTGCCAGCCTTCGCCGACAACCTGCCCGTCACGCACGATCACGCAGCCAACCCGGGGGTTGGGGTGGGTGGTGTACAGGCCCTTGCGCGCCAGTTCCAGGGCACGGGCCATGTAATGGGCGTCGAGTACCGCTTGTTCTGCCGAAGGTGGGTTCATTCTTTTACCGGCTCACGGGCCAGGCGGTCGATCTCTTCGCGGAACTCGTTGAGGTCCTGGAAGCGTCGATACACCGAGGCGAAACGGATATAGGCGACTTCGTCGAGCTTTTGCAGCTCGCCCATCACCAGTTCTCCAACCACCAGGGATTTGACTTCGCGCTCGCCGGTGGCGCGCAGCTTGTGCTTGATATGCACCAGTGCCGCTTCCAGCCGCTCGACACTCACCGGGCGTTTTTCCAGGGCGCGCTGCATTCCGGCGCGCAGTTTTTCTTCGTCGAAAGGCTGGCGACTGCCGTCGGTCTTGATCAGACGTGGCAATACCAGTTCGGCGGTTTCGAAGGTGGTGAAACGTTCACCGCAGCCAGAAGCCAGGCATTCACGCCGGCGACGCACCTGTTCGCCCTCGGCGACCAGACGCGAGTCAATGACCTTGGTGTCGTTGGCACCGCAGAAGGGACAGTGCATGGTGGCAGGCAACAAAAAATGGGAGGGCCATGGTAGCGCATCCCTGTGGCAAGACAAGCCATAGCCTTTACGGTATATAGGCTGACTATTATGTTTCATATTTTTTAAGCCACGGATTTTGTCCTTTCTGGAGCCGTACATGCAGTTACGACCACTTGTTTTGCTCACGTTGCTCGGTTTTCTGGTCGCCTGCAGCAGCCATGCCCCAAAACCTGCGGCGCCGGCTCCGGCACCGCAACAAGAGAAAAAACTGCCGGGTGTGGAAGAAGATCTCGGCCCGTTGCCCGCCTACCAGCGTGAAGTCAGCGGCCAATTGAACGGTATACCGGCGGGTGCCGAAGTCGAACTGGCGCTGCTGGTGATCGACGACCGTTCGCGCCCGCAACAACTGCTGGCCAGCAGCGTGCTGATCGGCAACAACAAGCCCCTGGCCTTCCGCCTGCGCTTCAACCCGCAAGCGTTCCCGGCGGGCGGGCGCGTTGAATTGCGTGGTCGCGCCAGCCAGTCCGGCCAGTTGATCCTGCACCTGCCGCCGGTGCGCATCACCCAGGCGATCACCCAGACCACCGGGCCGCTGCAACTCGTTCCCGCACCATGACGCCACCGCTGGGCCTGCAACGCGCACTGAGCGAACTGATCGGCGACGCCCAACTGGTGCCCTGCCCGCTGCCAGGCACCGAGTTGTCGCTGTGGTTACTGGACGCCGACAACATGGACCGCGCCTTCAGCCCCGAAGAAACCCGGCGCATCCTGCATGAGCCGCCGTACTG
Organism: Pseudomonas sp. 21615526; assembly: GCF_013386245.1. Taxonomy (NCBI): domain Bacteria; kingdom Pseudomonadati; phylum Pseudomonadota; class Gammaproteobacteria; order Pseudomonadales; family Pseudomonadaceae; genus Pseudomonas; species Pseudomonas sp. 21615526. The sequence goes on from NZ_JACAOM010000028.1 coordinate 33,856, forward strand.
GAGCTTTTGCTGGGCCAGTGGCCTGGCGCTGGCGCGATACCTGGCGGCCAACCCCGAGTGGGTCGCGGGTAAGCGGGTGCTGGATTTCGGCGCAGGTTCGGGTGTTGCCGGGATTGCCGCGGTAAAGGCCGGAGCGCTGGAAGTGGTGGCGTGCGACCTGGATCCGCTGGCCCTGGCTGCCTGCCGGGCGAATGCCGAACTCAACGGCGTAACACTGGGCTATTCAGAAGACTTCTTCACCGAAGCCGACCGGTTTGACCTGATCCTGGTCGCCGATGTGCTGTACGACCGGGCGAACCTGCCGCTGCTGGATCGATTCCTGACACGCGGCCGCGAAGCGCTGGTCGCCGATTCCCGGGTTCGGGACTTCCAGCACCCGGAGTATCAGCGCCTGGGTATCCTCGACGCCCTGACACTGCCCGACCTGGCCGAGCCGTGGGAGTTTCGCAAGGTGAGCCTGTACCATTCGCGGCGATAGTCGCGCCTATCAAACCCGCAAATCTCCAGTAACAGATGGGCTAAGACAGTCTTCAGCGTAGCGTGGAAAATGGCCGCCTCTCGCACGCTACCTGGACGACCAAACGGTATGCCAAACCCCCGATTTGCATCCGTCGCCTCTTGCTCAAAAAGCTTGCAAACGTTACCGCTACTGCCTAATCTTTGCCGCAATACACCCGCCATGCCTCTGGTCGCGCAAGTGACTAAGCACAAATTGTGCGGGTTTTTTATGCCTGGCGTTTTTTGGGCATGAGAACGTTCGACAAACCTGCCATTGATGTCCCCTCCCAGATAGAACTGCTCAAACAACGTGGCTTGCTCATTCAAGATGAAGCTCGTGCGCAGTGTTTCTTGCAGTCCGTCAGTTTTTTCCGATTGAGCCCCTACATGCGCCCTTTTCAGCAATCGGGGGATGTCGATCATCGATTTCGCGATGGCACAGGTTTTCGTCAGTTAACTCGACTCTACGATTTTGACCGCAGGCTTCGATTGTTGAGCATGGATGCCATTGAACGCGTGGAAATAGCGACCCGCTCGATGATCAGTAACCATATGGGGCCCAACTATGGCAGCCATTGGTATACCGATATCGGAATGTTTCAACAGGCATTTGACCACCAACGCCTACTTGCAACATTGCAGTCCAAGCAATGTGCCGCTATCCGAGACTATGAGCGCGAATGCCTGCGAATAGATCGACTGCAAGCCGATAGCGGTCGCAAAGCGCATCTCAAACGCCAGAGAGCAAAAGAGAGTTACGCCCGACACTACCCCACCACCTACGACCAACCACCACTCATGCCCGGCTGGGCAATGCTGGAAGAACTCACACTCGGCGACCTGTCCCATCTCTACAAAGGCTTGGCCAGGGATTCAGACAAGAAGGCTATCGCCAGACGCCTGGAACTCCCCGCCCCTTTGATGCAGTCCTGGCTGCACACCCTGACCACTATTCGTAACATCTGCGCACACCATGCGCGAATGTGGAATCGAGAATTGGGCATTCGCCCAGAACTGCCCAAAAAAGCCAACTTCCCATGGCCCAGGCACCTTGTTCATCCGGGCACTCATGCCCGTATGTTCGCAGCACTCTGCATCCTTAATCACCTAATGCATAAAGTGTGTCCACACGCTCACTGGGACCGGCGCCTGCATCAACTGACTGAAGACTTTCCCGATGTCAGCCTCAAAGCGATGGGTTTTCCTCAAGACTGGTACCAGGACCCTTTCTGGCATCCTGTACGCGCTTAATCGCGGCATAGCTTCCGGTCGCCTCCTCCAGTCTTTATAGTTGCCCCATTCCTGCTTTCTTCGAGATTCCCCATGAGTGAGCCCACGCCGTACATCTTCGATGCCACCACCGCCACCTTCGATCAGGCGGTGATCCAGAACTCCTTCGAAAAACCCGTGCTGGTGGATTTCTGGGCCGAGTGGTGCGCGCCGTGCAAGGCGTTGATGCCGATGCTCGCGCAGATTGCCGAGAGTTATCAGGGTGAGTTGCTGCTGGCCAAGGTCGATTGCGATGCCGAGCCGGACGTGGTCTCGCGCTTTGGCATTCGCAGCCTGCCTACCGTGGTGCTGTTCAAGGATGGCCAGCCAGTGGATGGGTTTGCCGGTGCGCAGCCTGAATCCGCCGTGCGCGCGATGCTGGAGCCCCATGTGCAGATGCCACCACCGGCGGCTGCCGATCCACTGGAGCAGGCCCAGGCGCTGTTTGCCGAAGGCCGTATCACCGACGCCGAGGCCGTGCTGGTCACGCTGCTTGGCGAAGACAACACCAACGCCGCCGCGCTGATCCTGTACGCACGCTGCCTGGCCGAGCGCGGTGAACTGGGCGAAGCGCAAACCGTGCTCGACGCCGTCAAGAGCGATGATCACAAGGCCGCACTGGCCGGCGCCAAGGCGCAGATCACTTTCCTGCGCCAGGCCGCCGACCTGCCGGACGCCGCAGACCTGAAAGCCCGCCTGGCGCAAAACCCGCAGGATGACGAGGCGGTGTACCAACTGGCCGTGCAACAACTGGCGCGCCAGCAATACGACGCCGCGCTGGATGGCTTGCTCAAGCTGTTCATCCGCAACCGCAGCTACAGCGAAGGCCTGCCCCACAAGACGCTGTTGCAGGTGTTCGAACTGCTCGGCAACGATCATCCGCTGGTCACCGTGTACCGCCGCAAGCTGTTCGCCGCGCTGTATTAAGCCTTACTCGATCCAACTGTACAGCGGCGTATCCCCGCCGCTGGCTACCTTGACCTTGGCGCTATGGCGCAGGCGCACCAGCAGGCGCTTGCCCGCCGAGGCGCTGCCGGCCAGGCCTTCCAACTGATCAAGCAATTCCAGGCCGTTGAGTTGCCCGGCCTTGCGCAGTAAATCCTGGGCGGCCTGCCACAGGCTCTCGTCCAGGTTACCCGCGGCCGGCGCCACCACGGGCTCGGCACTCGGCGGTTTGCTGGCCTGCAACTGCGCGCCCAGCCGGGCCCAGTCGCCGTCATCCAGCTCCAGGGTCAAGTCCACCGGCAGGTCACCGACGGTTCCACGAATTCTCAACATCGCACTTACTCCCGCACTTTTCTGACGAGCATGCTCCCACGCGTCTTGCGCTACGCCAAGCAGGCGGTCAAACTCCTCGCAAAATTGTTATAAGATCACATAACAAAACTTTCATCTTTGTCCGGGAGCTCCACCATGCGCCGTTTGCTGCTCGCTTTGCCGTTTGCCCTGTTGCCACTGGCCATCGCCCAGGCTGCCGACGAGCACGACCATGATCACGAGCACGGCAGCCTCGGTGCCCACGAACACGGCGTGGGTCGCCTCAATGCGGTGCTCGACGGCCAGGCCCTGGAGCTGGAACTGGACAGCCCGGCGATGAACCTGGTGGGTTTTGAACACCTCGCCACCACCCCTGCCGACAAAGCCAAGGTCGCCGCCGCCCGCAAGCAACTGGAGCAACCTTTGGTGCTGTTCAGCCTGCCCAAGGCCGCCGGTTGCGTGATCAGCACCCAGGAACTGAACAGCCCGCTGTTCGGCGACAAGCCTGAAGCCGACCACGATGAAGACGATGACGACCACGCCACCGATGGCAAAGGCGCCGCCGCCCACGAACATCACCACGACCACAGCGAAATCCACGCTCACTACCAGTTCACCTGCGCCACGCCGACCGCGCTGAGCAACCTCGACCTGACCCAGGTGTTCAAGACCTTCCCCGCCACCCAGAAAATTCAGGTACAACTCATTGGCCCGAGCGGCCAGCAGGGTGTGGAAGCGACGGCCACAGCAGCCACCCTGAAATTCTGATGTAAACACCACACTGTAGGAGCTGGCTTGCCTGCGATGCAGACGCCGCGGTGCTCCAGAAACACCGCGGTGATGCCATCGCAGGCAAGCCAGCTCCTACCGTTGATCGGTGTCATCATCCAAATCGAGCCAGACCACTGACCTCCCTATGACCCAAGCACTTATCGAACTGTCTGACCTGGGCTTCAATTGGCCCGGTCACCCACAGTTGCTGGACATCCCCACGTTCCGCCTGGAGCCGGGGGAAACCCTGTTCCTCAAGGGCCCCAGCGGCAGTGGCAAGACCACCCTGCTCGGCCTGTTGGGCGGTGTGCAAAAGCCCAGCCGGGGCAGCATCCGCCTACTGGGCCAGGAACTGACCGAACTCTCGGCCGGCGCCCGCGACCGCTTCCGCGTCGACCACACCGGCTACATCTTCCAGCAGTTCAACCTGTTGCCGTTTCTCTCGGTGCGCGAGAACGTCGAGTTGCCCTGCCACTTTTCAACGTTACGGGCACAGCGGGCAATCCAGCGTCACGGCAGCGTCGACCAGGCTGCCGCGACCTTGCTCGCCCACCTGGGCCTGAAGGACAAGAGCCTGCTGGAGCGCCGCGCCGACTCCCTGTCCATCGGCCAGCAACAACGGGTGGCCGCTGCCCGTGCGCTGATCGGCCAGCCGGAGCTGGTGATCGCCGACGAGCCGACCTCGGCCCTGGACTACGACGCCCGGGAAGCCTTCATTCAGTTGCTGTTCGCCGAATGCCGCGAAGCAGGCGCCAGCCTGTTGTTCGTCAGCCATGACCAGAGCCTGGCGCCGCTGTTCGACCGCAACCTGTCGCTGGCCGAACTCAATCGCGCCGCCACGCCCGCAGAGGTTTGAGATGTATTTGTTTCGACTAGCCATGGCCAGCCTGGCTAACCGCCGCTTTACCGCGATCCTCACCGCCTTCGCCATCGCCCTGTCGGTGTGCCTGTTGCTGGCGGTGGAACGGGTACGCACCGAAGCCCGCGCCAGCTTCGCCAGCACCATCAGCGGCACCGACCTGATCGTCGGCGCGCGTTCCGGCTCGGTGAATTTGCTGCTGTATTCAGTGTTCCGCATCGGCAACGCCACCAACAACATTCGCTGGGACAGCTACGAGCACTTCGCGGCCAACCCGCAGGTGAAATGGGCGATCCCGATTTCCCTCGGCGACTCCCACCGTGGCTACCGCGTGATGGGCACCAACGAATCCTATTTCGAACACTACCAATACGGCCGCCGGCAGAACCTGGAACTGGCCAGCGGCCGCGCCTTCGCCACCGATCCATTCGAAGTGGTGCTCGGCGCCGAAGTGGCCGACGCGCTGCATTACAAGCTCGGCGACAAGCTGGTGCTGGCCCACGGCGTGGCGTTAGTCAGCCTGGTCAAGCACGACGACAAGCCGTTCACCGTGGTCGGCATTCTCAAGCGCACCGGCACTCCGGTGGACCGCACACTGCATATCAGCCTCGGCGGCATGGAAGCGATTCACATCGACTGGCACAACGGCGTACCGGCCCAGGGCAAAGGCCGGATCAGCGCCGACCAGGCTCGCAACATGGACCTGACGCCCCAAGCCATCACCGCGTTCATGCTCTGTTTGAACAACAAGATTTCCACCTTCGCCCTGCAACGGGAGATCAACGAGTTCCGTGGCGAGCCGATGCTGGCGATCCTGCCGGGCGTGGCGCTGCAAGAGCTGTGGAGCATGATGGGCACGGCTGAAAAAGCGCTGTTCGTGATCTCGCTGTTCGTGGTGCTGACCGGCTTGATCGGCATGCTCACCGCGATCCTCACCAGCCTCAACGAGCGCCGCCGGGAAATGGCAATCCTGCGTTCGGTGGGCGCACGGCCCTGGCATATTGCGACCTTGCTGATCTTCGAAGCCTTCGCCCTGGCATTGTCGGGCGTGATCGCCGGCGTCGGGCTGCTGTATGTGTGCATCGCCGCGTCGCGCGGGTATTTGCAGGCCAACTACGGCCTGGACCTGCCGCTGTCGTTGCCGAGCGAATATGAATGGACTTTGTTGGGCGGTATTCTCGTCGCAGCCCTGCTGATGGGCAGCGTGCCGGCCTGGCGCGCCTACCGGCAATCGTTGGCCGACGGCCTGTCGATACGTTTATGAGGAAGCTGTTGATGCGTCGCGTCGTGCTCGCACTGTTACTGCTGGTGGCCCTGCCCGTGTGGGCTGAAGACCAGCCCAAGGACCTGTCGTGGCAGGAGATGATCCCGCCGGACGCGCCGCCGGAAATCCCCAACATGAAACCGCTGCACGACTTGTCGGGCATGGCCGATGCGTTGTCGGTGGAGTCAGCGCCGGCCGCCAAGCAGGACCTGCCCAACGCGCCAGTCGTACAGAGCCTGGACGGTAAGCACATCCGCCTGCCGGGTTATATCGTGCCGCTGGAAGTCAGCGAAGAAGGTCGCACCACGGAGTTCCTGCTGGTGCCGTATTTCGGCGCGTGCATCCATGTACCGCCACCGCCGTCGAACCAGATCGTGCATGTGAAAAGCGAAGTCGGCGTGAAGCTCGACGAGTTGTATCAACCGTACTGGATCGAAGGCCAGATGCAGGTCAAACCGTCCAGCAGTGAACTGGCCGATGCCGGCTACCAGATGGATGCCGACAAGATCTATGTGTACGAGTTGCAGGAATAACCCGTGATTGCGCTTTCATTGAGCTGAGTCAAAAGCTCGAACGTTACGATCTTTACCATTGGACACAAGCAATTAATAACGTCCTTTGGAGCTCCCATGAACAAGTCCCTGCTCGGCGCGTCGCTTGTCGCGCTCGCCCTCGTCGCCCCTGTTGCCCACGCTCACGAAGCGGGTGACATCCTGATTCGCGCCGGTGCCATCACCGTCAACCCGAAAGCGGACAGCAGCAGTGTCAAGGTTGACCAGGGCCCGCTGGCCGGGACCAACCTGGGCGGCAAGGCGACCATGAGCAGCGACACCCAGCTGGGCTTGAACTTCGCCTACATGTTCACCAGCCACTGGGGTATCGAACTGCTGGCGGCCACACCGTTCGAGCACGATGTGAAGATCAAGAACACCGCCCTGGCCCCGGCCAACGGCAAGCTCGGCTCGCTGAAACACCTGCCGCCGACCCTCAGCGTCGTGTACTACCCGCTGGACAGCAAGTCGGTATTCCAGCCGTACATCGGCGCCGGTATCAACTACACCTGGATCTACGACGAGCACGTTGGCGGTCGCGCCCAGGAGGCCGGCTTCAGCAACTTCAAGGCGGAAAACTCCTGGGGCTGGGCGGCGCAGATCGGTGCGGACTACATGATCAACGACAAGTGGATGATCAACGCCCAGGCGCGCTACATCGACATCAGCACCAAGGCCACCGTGGACAACAACGCCCTGGGCCAGGGCACTCGGGCCAAGGTGAATGTGGATGTTGACCCGATGGTGTACATGGTCGGTATTGGCTACAAGTTCTAGGCTCTACCCAAGGCCCTGTTGTACAGGGCCTTTTTTGTGAGGCTTCCCATGGAGGCAAGCGCCAATCAGAAGCCACGCACACGCCCGTGTGCTGCGAATCAGGCTTCAGCCAGGAGCTGGCGAACTTCAGCGATGACCAAGTCAATGTTGAACGGCTTTTTCAACACTGCATTGAACAAGTCCGACCGCTCCATACCAATATGAGCCTGGGCTCCGCTGATCAGGATGATGGGCAGGTGATTGACTGCCGGCAGGGCGCGAACCGCTTCGGCAAACTCCAGGCCGTCCATGACCGGCATCATGAAATCGGTGATGATCAACGCTGGCCGCTCGCGCTCCAGGACCTCGAGTCCTTTCTGGCCATTGCTCGCTTTTACGACCATGTACCCCTCATCCTCCAGCGCATAGCCGAGAATGTCAGCGATCAAATACTCGTCGTCGACGACCAGGATGGTGGTCATGTCAATTCAACCCGAATCAGAGACTTTGGACGTTGAGCCCGGCCGCCAGGAATCATCAGCGACAGCCAATGCATTTCTTGATGCCTTCTTCAAGTCAACGCCGTGTTCATGGATTACCACTTCAAGAAGCGAAGGATCGTAGAAGCTGTCTCGTACCTTAAGAATCGAAAGCATTCTTCTTAGTTCAGATTGAATCTCGAAGAAACGCATCAGCAGCAGGTTATCGACAATACTGGAGAGGTCCGGGGTTGGAGAGCTGACCTCCGAACCAAAAACGTCACGCATCTCCCATGAGGCAAACACCGTTACGCCACGGGCACGAAGCTCGCTCATCAGGGCGCTGTAGAAATCAGTGATACGTGCCGGGTTCGTCGACACTCGGGTCATGCCGCTCAAGCTGTCGATGAACAGGCGCTTGATGCCCTTTTCCTCAACCATTTTCAGCAGCCGTGCGCCGAGACCGTCGATCAGGCCTTCTGTCGTGGGTTGCCAGGCAATATTCAGCGCACCACTTTCTTCCATACCCTTGATATCAATCCCCAGCGATTGGCCTTTGAGACGTAACCGCTGCGGGCTTTCATAAAAACCGAAATGCAGGCCCGGCGCTTCCACTGTCGACTCTGCGAGAAACCTGAGCCCCAACGTGGTTTTCCCGACGCCGGAAGGCCCCATGACGAGGGTAACGGAGGAACTGTGCAGGCCACCGCCGATGATGGCGTCCAGCGAACCGATGCCGCTGGTGATACGCGTCAGATCGGCACTGTCAGGTAAAGACGGATGGCTGTAGAGGCTTTCCAGACGCGGATAAACTACCAGGCCATCGTCGGTGATTTCACACTCGTGCAATCCGGTCAGTGCACCACTGCCGCGAGTCTTGCGCAGTTGAATACGGCGCACTGAACGGCTGCCGTGAAGCTCTTCACCCATCTCGATCACACCATCAACCATGGTGTGCTCGGGACTGCCGTCGTCCAACCGGGAACTGGTGAGAAACAGCACCGTACAACCGGCGAACGCAGCGTGCCCTTGCAGCTCGGAAATGAATTTCTTGGTGTCGATGGGCGAGTCAGCCTTGGAGCGTGCATTGAGCAAGCCATCGACCACTAACACGGTGGCCTTCTGGCGACTGATCTCACGCCGAAGCAGCTTGACCACCTCATCGAGACCTTCGTTCTCAAGGGTGTCAAACGCACTGACGAACTGAATTTCAGCCCCCACCCGGGAAACATCAAAGAAGTTCAGGGTCGAGAGGAACTGAAATAAACGGTCGTGGGATTCGGCCAGCAACGTGGCCACCAGTACACGGCCCCCATTGCGCGCATGGTTAAACCCCAGCTGATTGGCGAGGATCGTTTTACCGGACCCCGGGCGCCCCTGGATGATGTAGGAGGCACCTGCGACTAGCCCACCCTTGAGCAGAGCATCCAGCCCTTCTATTCCGCTTTGAAGGCGATTTAGCTTTTCCACAATGCAACCCTGATGTGAACAACAGGCTCTTGAGCCGAAGGTTTACGATGCTAACTCCATTTGTGCAATCGGGCTATCCACTCAGCCCGTTCAAGCGCGGGGCAAATAAAGCGTGAACGTACTTCCCTGACCAGGACGACTCTCTACCCTGATCTCCCCCCCCGACTGCTTGGCAAAACCAAATACCTGGCTGAGCCCCAACCCGGTTCCCTGGTCGTTGCCTTTGGTGGAGAAAAACGGTTCAAAGATCCTGTCGAGGTTGAGCGGTGCGATACCCGAGCCAGTGTCTGTGATGGAGACGGCAACGTAACTTCCGTTCATAAGGGCATGACCATTGGACGCAGGGATAAGGCTCATCGACTCAATACGGATGACCACCTCACCGTGATCAGGCATGGCGTCTCGGGCATTCATGAGCATATTGAGAATGGCGGTTTCAAACTGTTCTGGGTCGACGTGAACAACGCAGGGTAATTCTGCGGACTCGATGCGTACGTGGATGCCTGTGCCAACCCGCACAGCAATCGTATCGGCCATGGCCAACGTGCTTGAATTGACGTCCAGCGGTGCGGGATGCAGGGCTTGCCTGCCAGCGAAGGACAGCAACTGACTGGTGAAATGAGAACCACGCTCCACCGCCTCGGAAATGGCTTCCACCAGGCGCAGCCGCCGCTCTTCCGATACGGAAGGACGCTTCAAAAGATCCCCTGAAGAACGTATCACCGTCAGCAGATTATTAAAGTCATGAGCCACTCGGCCTGTTACCCGCCCCAGCGAGTCCATCTTCTGCGACTGAAGTGACTGCTCTTGGCTCACATCCTGAACGGTTCCCGTCATCGTGACGGGTAGACCATCATCGGCATAACGGGGTCTTGCGCACACGTGCAGCCAGCGAGTTTCACCGATTGGCGTGATGACGCGGTAGCGAACGTCGTAGTCGCCACGTTGAGCGATTGAGCGATCCCACGCTTCGGCCACTCGACGCTTGTCTTCGGCGTGCACCAAGCGCTGCATGTGTTCATAGCTGAACGGTACGTGAGGTTCGAGTCCGAAGTTGAGGCGGCAAGTGGCCGAGGTCTTCAGCTCGCCCGTCGTCAAATCCAGGCGCCATATACCAAGCCCGGCGGCACTCAAAGCGAACTGCAGGTCGTGCGCTTCCTCATACACATCATCGTAAGGCGGCGGCGAACCATTCACCGGAGAGTTTGTTGCCATGATGGGTAGGGCTCCTCTTTTAGGCTGCCCATGGCTGGATGGGCGAAGTCTTCTTCTGAATGCAGACTTTTGCTTTTGCTGAACGAGCCGTAAGCACAATCAATCCCTATTGGCATGGATGACCGGGCGCACCAAAGGTTTCAAATTTTTCGTATGCCGTGGCGCATCCGACTTGCCAACACATATCACTTTTAACCGTCCGCGCACCGCCACAAAAAAAGGCGCCTGTTTCAGGCGCCTTTTTTATGTTTGACCGTGTCGATAGAACCGGTCGAGCAACGCCGGCAGCCCGGCCCGCCATGCCCGTGGCTTGATGCCGAAGGTGTGGAGGATTTTCTTGCAGGCCAGCACCGCGTGTTGCGGCTCGTCGGCTGCATCCGGACGGGCGGCGTGGGCCTGGGCGGTCGGCGCTTCCACGGCCAGCGGGTGGAAGTTGCGCGCTTCGGTCAGGATCGCCTGCCCCAGCGCCAGCGGGGTAGTCGCTTCGTGGCCGGCGTAGTGGTAGGTGCCCCACAACGGCGCGGCGCAATCGAGTTGCTTGAGCACCGAAATGATCACCCGCGCGGCATCGTCCACCGGCGTCGGGTTGCCCCGGCGGTCGTCGGCCATCAGCAGTTCGTCAGGTTTTTCGGCACGGGCCAGGAAGCGCCCGAGGGTGCCGTCGACGCTGTCATCCAGCAGCCAGCCGAAACGCAACAGCACGTGCTGCGGGCAGGTGGCGCGTACGCTCTGCTCGATGCGCCACAACGCCTGGCCTCGAAGGCCCAAGGGCACGGGTTCGTCTTTTTCGCTGTAGGCGGTGGCGCGGGAGCCGTCGAACACCCGGTAGCTGGACGGTTGCAGCAGGGTGATGCTGTGGTGCTGGCACAGTTCGGCCAGGCGCTCAATCGCATATTCCTGGGCGGCCAGCCGTGTCTCGCTGACCGTCTCCGCCTGAAACCAGTCGAAGTAATAGGCGAGATTGATCAAGGCATCGGGACGGGTGTCGTCGAGCAGTTGCGTGAGGCTCGCGGCATCCCAGCCGTCTTGGGGCGGGCGCGGGGCGAGGAAACCGATGTCTTCCTCCGCACCGAGGCGAATCAGCGCCTGCCCGAGGGCATTCCCGCCGCCCAGTAACATAAGGCGCATTCGCATAGATTGAGCAGGCCCGGTCTGTTTGGAACGATGGTTATTATCGACAGGCTTGTGAGCCATGCCGTTGGCATTTGCCAGAATCGTTGCATTTTGCGGGTTTGTAGCGCAACCGTCACTTATAAAGTGCGCCGCCGATTGCGGCCGGGGGGCTTTAGGCAGAGAGAGCCTTTTTATGGCTAGGGAGCATGCAGTGGCTAGGGGCCTTGCAGTGGTCAGGGAGCTTGCTGTGGCCAGGGAGCTTCTTGTGGCGAGGGAGCTTGCTCCCGCTGGGCTGCGTAGCGGCCCCAAAAAAGCGGGAGCGCTGCGTACTCCAGCGGGAGCAAGCTCCCTCGCCACTGCAAGCTCTCTCGCCACAAGAAGCTCCCTTACCGCAGCAAGATCCCTCACCACAGGGAATGCATCCCGGGGTTGCAAGTTGCCGGGGCCGGCCGCATAAATTGGGGATGAACCTTCCAGAATCAACGGACACGGTCTTGAACGGTTTCCACCCCGCCGTCAGCACCTGGTTCCGCAGCACGTTCCCGTCGGTGACCGCCGCCCAGGCCCAGGCGTGGCCGCTGATCCGCCAGCGCCGTTCCACACTGATCGCCGCACCCACCGGCTCCGGCAAGACCCTGACTGCCTTTCTCGCGGTGCTGGACGATCTCGTGCACCAAGGCCTGGCCAATGGCGGCCAACTGCCAGACCAAACGCTGGTGGTCTACGTCTCGCCCCTGAAGGCTCTTTCCAACGACATCCAGATCAACCTGCAAACCCCGCTGGCCGGCATCACCGAGCACTTGCAGCGCCTCGACCTGCCACCGCTGGCGATCCGCACCGCCGTGCGTACCGGCGACACCCCACAGAAAGACCGCGCCCTGATGCGCAAGCACCCGCCGCACATCCTGGTCACCACCCCGGAATCGCTCTACGTGCTGCTCGGCTCGGACTCGGGCCGGCAGATGCTTGCCAGCACCCGCACGGTGATAGTCGATGAGATCCACGCCATCGCCGCCAGCAAGCGCGGCAGCCACATGGCCCTGACACTGGAGCGCCTGCAGGGTTTGTGCAGCGAACCGCTGACCCGCATCGGCCTGTCCGCCACGCAAAAGCCCATCGAGGCGGTGTCGCGCTTTCTGGTGGGCACCGGCCGGCCTTGCGAGATCGTCGATATCGGCCACGCACGCCCACGGGACCTGGATATCGAAGTGCCGCCGGTGCCGCTGTCGGCCGTCATGGCCAACGACGTGTGGGAGCTGGTCTACGACCGCCTCGCCGAACTGGCCAGGCAACACCGCACCACGCTGATTTTCGTCAACACCCGGCGCCTGGCCGAACGCCTGGCCCGGCACTTGAGCGAGCGCCTGGGCAAAACCGCCGTCGCCGCCCACCACGGCAGCCTCGCGAAGGAAATGCGCCTGGACGCCGAACAACGGCTCAAGGCCGGTGAGCTGCAGGTGTTGATCGCCACTGCGTCGCTGGAACTGGGGATTGATATCGGCGATGTCGACCTGGTGTGCCAGATCGGCTCGCCCGGCTCGATCAACGGTTTTCTGCAACGGGTCGGACGCTCCGGGCATCAGGTGGGCGGCACGCCCAAAGGCCGGTTGTTCGCCACCACCCGCGACGACCTGATCGAATGCGCCGCCCTGCTCGACTGCGTGCGCCGGGGCGAGCTGGACACCTTGCTGATCCCGGTTGCGCCGCTGGATGTGTTGGCCCAGCAGATCATCGCCGAAGTCAGCTGCCAGGAATGGCAGGAACAGGCCCTGCTCACGCTGATCCGCCGCGCCTCGCCCTACGCCGAGCTGGATGAGCGTCACTATCAGGCACTGCTGCAAATGCTCGCCGAAGGCTACAACGGGCGCCAGGGCCTGCGCAGCGCCTACCTGCACCGCGACGCCATCACCCGCACCCTGCGTGGCCGGCGGGGCGCCAAGCTCACCGCCGTGACCAGCGGCGGCACCATCCCCGACAACGCCGACTACAGCGTGCTGCTTGAGCCGCAAAGCCTGAACATCGGCAGCGTCAACGAAGACTTCGCGGTGGAAAGCATCGCCGGGGATATCTTCCAGCTGGGCAACACCTCATACCGCATCCTGCGAGTGGAGCCCGGCAAGGTGCGGGTCGAGGATGCCCACGGCCAGCCGCCGACCATTCCGTTCTGGCTCGGCGAAGCACCGGGGCGCAGTGCCGAGTTGTCGTTTGCCGTGGCGCGTTTTCAGGGGCAACTGGACGCGCTGCTGGGCGCCACGCCGGGTAACCTGCAACCGGCGCTCGATTGGCTCACCGGCACCCTCGGCCTGAACCTGGCCAGCGCCGAACAACTGCTGGATTACCTGGCGCGGGCGCGGCTGGCGCTGAGCGCGCTGCCGTCCCAGGACACGTTGATCATGGAACGGTTTTTCGACGAGTCCGGTGGCACCCAATTGATCATCCACACGCCGTTCGGCAGTCGCATCAACCGCGCCTGGGGCCTGGCGCTGCGCAAGCGGTTTTGCCGCACCTTCAACTTCGAACTGCAAGCCGCCGCCAGCGAGGATGCGATCGTGTTGTCGCTGTCCACCAGTCACAGCTTTGAGCTGGACGAAGTGTGGCGCTACCTGAACAGCAACACGGCCGAGCACATCCTGATCCAGGCGGTACTGGATGCACCGCTGTTCGGCGTGCGCTGGCGCTGGAATGCCGGGGTGGCCCTGGCATTGCCGCGCTACACCGGTGGGCGCAAGGTGGCGCCGCAGATCCAGCGCATGAAGAGTGAAGACCTGATCGCCAGTGTGTTCCCCGACCAGATCGCCTGCCTGGAAAACCTCGCCGGCGAGCGCGAAGTGCCCGAGCATCCGCTGGTGGAGCAAACCCTCGACGACTGCCTGCACGAGGCCATGGACAGCGAAGGCTGGCTGGCCCTGTTGCGGCGCATGGAGCGCGGCGAAATCCGCCTGATCAGCCGTGATCTGCCGGCGCCGTCGCCACTGGCAGCAGAGATTCTCAGCGCCCGCCCCTACACCTTTCTCGACGACGCTCCGCTGGAGGAGCGCCGCACCCAAGCCGTGCTCAACCGGCGCTGGAGCGACCCGCAAAGCACCGATGACCTTGGCGCGCTGGATGCCGAAGCGATTGCCGGTGTGTGCGAGGAAGCCTGGCCGGCGCCCAATGGCCTGGACGAGATGCATGAAGCGCTGATGAGTTTGGCGTGCATTGCCGAATCGGAGGTCACGGTGCAGTGGGCCGAATGGCTGCAAGCCCTGGCCGACGGTGGGCGCGCCAGCCGATTGCAGATCGGTACCGGCCAGGCCGTTTGGGTCGCCCTGGAGCGCTTGAGCTGTTTAACGGCGATCTACCCGAATGACCTGCCGCTGTTGCCAGGTTTCGATGAGCCCTGGACCTTCGATGAAGCCTTGGTGGAAGTGCTGCGGGCGCGCCTGAGCGGCTTCGGCCCATTGACCCTGATCGAGATCGCCGCGCCCCTGGCCTTGCCGGTGGCCGACGTATCACAGGCACTCGCGCGGCTGGAGAGCGAAGGCTACGTGCTGCGCGGCCGTTTCAGCCCCGGCGCCAGCGCCGAACAATGGTGCGAACGCCACCTGCTGGCGCGCATTCACCGCTACACGGTCAAGCGCCTGCGCCGGGAAATCGAGCCGGTGGCGTTGCAGGATTTCATGCGTTTTCTGTTCGATTGGCAGCACTTGTCGAACGGCACCCGGGGCCAGGGCAGCGCGGTGTTGCCGCAGATCGTCGCGCAGTTGGAAGGGTACGCCGCAGCCACTTCGGCCTGGGACAGCGATTTGCTCAGCGCACGAATCAAGGATTACGCGCCCCACTGGCTGGACGATTTGTGCCGCAGCGGCAAAGTGGTCTGGACACGCCTGAGCAACAAGGCCGGCGCGACGGCCCTGCGCAGCACGCCAGTGGTGCTGTTGCCCCGCAGCCAGGTGCCATTATGGAGTGGACTGACCGAAGCGCCGGACAGCACCGAGCTGTCGCCCAAGGCACAGAAAGTCCACCAGGCGCTGCGGGAAAACGGCGCGCTGTTTTTCGATGAATTGATCCACGAAGCCCATCTGCTGCGCAGCGAACTGGAAACCGCGTTGCAGGAACTGGTGGGCGCGGGGCTGGCGAACGCCGACAGCTTCGCCGGCCTGCGCGCCCTGACCACGCCGACGAGCAAACGTCAGGCCCGCAGCAGTCGGCGCGGGCGTGGCGCGTTTGTCGGCGGGATGGACGATGCCGGGCGTTGGGCCCTGGTACGGCGGGCGCCGGCGGCGGACGGCACACGTCCGGGGGCTCACTCGGCCGAGACGCTGGAGCATGTGGCGATGACCTTGCTGCGCCGCTACGGGGTGGTGTTCTGGCGCCTGCTGGAGCGCGAGGCGGACTGGCTGCCCAGTTGGCGCGAATTGCTGCGCACGTTCCACCGGCTGGAGGCCCGGGGCGAGATTCGTGGCGGGCGGTTTGTGAGTGGTTTGGCGGGGGAACAGTTTGCGTTGCCGGAAGCGATTCCGCTGCTGCGGGAAGTTCGGCGGCGGCCTCACGATGGAAGCTTGATTGCCGTGTGTGGGGCGGATCCGCTGAACCTGGTCGGTACGCTGCTGCCGGGTAGCAAGGTGCCGGCGTTGAGCGGTAATCGGCTGGTGTACCGGGATGGTTTGCCGGCGGCGGTGGAGATTGCCGGCAAGCAGCAGGTGTTGCTGGAGTTGGATCAGCAGGAGGCCGGGTTGGTGCGGGAAAAACTGATCAGACACTGACTTGTGCAGCGCCCGTAATGACGCCTTCGCGAGCAAGCCCGCTCCCACTTTCAATCCGGTTCCGCCCTTGGAATGCGGTCGAATGTGGGAGCGGGCTTGCTCGCGAAGAGGCCGGCGGCCTCAACACAAAACTATTGGGTTCTTGGCTGCTCGGTAAGCACCACCGACGAAGGCACTTCTTCCTCCGGCTCATCCACCTGCTGCCCGACCCGCTGCGGCAGCATCACCTGCTGTGGATAAGTTTGCGCAAAATGAACAAAGGCACAGTTATCCACAAGCTTTTTCAAGCGCTGGTTAAACGCGCGGCTCACCGCATATTGCCCACCCGACACCGTGCGGAACTGCGCCGTCAGCACCACGCCGTTGAGGTCCATCTTGTCGACGCCAAATACCTCCAGCGGCCCTTGCAGGTTGTACTTGAGGAACACGTCGTCGCGGATCGACTGTCCCGCCTCGCGAATCAGCTCCACGGCCTTGTCGACATCGGTGTCGTAGGTGAACTGCACCGAGAAGAACGCATAGGCGAATTGCCGCGACTGGTTGGTGACGGCCTTGATCTGCCCGAACGGCACCGAATGCACAAACCCCTTGCCGTCCCGCAGGCGCAGGGTGCGGATGGTCAGCCCCTCGACGGTACCGGCGTGGCCGGAGTCGAGCACCACCCAATCGCCAATCGACAGGGTGTCTTCGATGATGATGAACAGCCCGGTGATTACATCCTGCACCAGTTGCTGGGAGCCAAAACCAATGGCCAGGCCCACCACCCCGGCACCCGCCAGCAGCGGTGCGACGTTGATCCCCAGGTTGGCCATGGTGGTGATCGCGCAGATCACCACCAGGACGATTTTCACTGCGTTGCGCAGCAGCGGCAGGATGGTTTTCACCCGCGTGCTGGGCTGGCGGCTGGAACGTTTGTTGACCGGGGGTTTCAATGCTTCCTGAATCGCCGTGTCGAGCACCACCCAGAACAGCCAGGTCACCAGCAGGATCAAACCGATGCTGCTCAGGGAATCACTGATGGCCCGGCCCACGGAGTTGCGCTGGGCAAACTCAAACAGCGAAACGCCCCAGATACGCCCGAGGATTTCGATAAAGGCGATGGCCATCACGATGCGCAACAGCGCGTGCAGCAGGCTGAGGAAACGTTCCTTGTAGGCACTGCTGCGCTGCACCGCCACCGTGCTGCGGGACTGGAACAGGTGCTGCAACACCGTGCTGAGGAACACCGTGCCGATCAGCAGGATCGTGGTGAACAGCGCACAGCGCAGGGCTTTCTGGCTGTCGTCGCCGGCGCCGATCAGGTTGATCGCCGACACCAGCACCATCAGCAGGATCGGCCAATACCACAGGCCGGAAAACACCCGCAGGGATTGCTGCACCGCCGGGTGTTTCAGGCGCTGGGCCAGGGGCCGGTTGCGGATCAAATGCGCCACCGGACGGCGCAGGCGAATCACCAGCATGCCGAAGATCACCGAGGCAAACAGCCCGGTGAAGATCGCGACACTGGCGGTGATATTACCCCCCAGTTGGCGGGCGATCTGTGGGCTGGTCAACGCATCGCTGAGGGCGGCAAGGAAGCCGATCAGGAACAGCGGCTTGGGGCAGTAGTCCCGAATAATCTGCACCGCCGGGCGCTTGTGGCCGACGTTGAACATGACGATCACGCACAACAGGATCGAGGTGGAGAAAATGCCGCTGCTGGTGGCGTAGGCAAAACACAGCGCCAGCGCACGGCCCACCGAGGTGGGCAGGAAGTGGCTGACGTAGAGCGTCAATGGCAGGCAGATAAGCGCCGGTATCGTGTAGGGAATCAGGTAACCCAGCAACGCCTGGAGGCGCTGGCGAGGTGCGATATGCCGCTGCAGGCTCAGGCGCTTGACGATAAAGCGCCCCAGCAGGGTCAGCGCGGCGAACGCGCCGATCCACACCCCGGACAACAACAGGAAATCCCCAGCCACGCTCCACGAGGAACGTTCGGACGGCTGGTTGACCAGCTTGTCCACCTCATCCGCCGCCCGGTCGGCCCGCAGCCGCCAGGCGTCCACCAGGTTCTGGTTGAGGTCGAGTTTGTCCTGCACATCATCGATGCTGGAGCTGATGGCGCCGAGCAGGCCGCCTTCTACCAACAGTTCCGGCTGGGCCGGGGCGGCAGGCGCTGGAGCCGCGGGGGCAGTGGCCGCTTGCAGCGCGCCGCTGCCGCAGAACAGCAGCGTGCCGAGCAGTAGCACAGTCTTTAAATTCAACAAAACACCGGGCTCCTTCAGAAGGGTCTGTAAGGAACTGACGGGTTTGACGCCCGATCGTTCCCCGTAGACTTCGATCCGTGCGCCCCAGGCAAATATCAAATGCCAATACCTGTCTTTTTCCGCACAAGCCGAACCCCGAGACTGCGCTCCTGATTGAAACCCACCGGAGTTGCAGCCATGCCCATTGCCTTGCTCGCGCTGACCCTCAGCGCTTTTGCCATCGGGACGACCGAGTTCGTCATCGTTGGCCTGTTACCCACCATCGGCGCCGACCTGGGTGTCGACTTGCCGTCCGCCGGCCTGCTGGTCAGCCTCTACGCCCTGGGCGTGGCCATCGGCGCGCCGGTACTCACCGCCCTCACCGGCAAAGTGCCACGCAAACTGCTGTTGTTGTCGCTGATGGTGCTGTTCACCCTCGGCAACCTGCTGGCCTGGCAAGCGCCGAGTTATGAGTCCCTGGTACTGGCACGGATCGTCACCGGCCTGGCCCACGGGGTGTTTTTCTCGATTGGCTCCACGATCGCCACAAGCCTGGTGCCCAAGGAAAAAGCCGCCAGTGCGATTGCCATCATGTTTACCGGCCTGACCGTGGCGTTGGTGACCGGTGTGCCGCTGGGGACGTTTATCGGCCAGCACTTCGGCTGGCGCGAAACCTTCCTCGCCGTCTCGGCCCTGGGCTTGATCGCGTTTATCGGCAGCCTGCTCTACGTACCGAAAAACATCGCCCACAGCAAACCCGCGTCACTGTTGCAACAACTGCAAGTATTAAAACAACCACGGCTGCTGCTGGTGTACGCCATGACGGCGGTGGGTTACGGCGGCTCGTTCATCGCGTTCACCTACCTGGCGCCGATCCTTCAGGACATCTCCGGCTTCAGCGCCGGCACCGTCAGCCTGGTGTTGCTGGTGTATGGCATCTCGGTGGCCATCGGTAATATCTGGGGCGGCAAGCTGGCCGACAAACGCGGCCCGATCAGCGCCCTGAAAATCATCTTTGCCCTGCTCGCTGCCGTGTTGTTTGTACTGACCTTTACCGCAGGCAACCCATGGCTGGCCCTGGCCACTGTGCTGGTGTGGGGCGCGGTCGCTTTCGGCAACGTGCCGGGCTTGCAGGTGTATGTGGTGCGCCAGGCGGAACATCACACGCCGAATGCGGTGGACGTGGCCTCGGGCCTGAACATCGCGGCGTTCAACCTGGGGATTGCCGGTGGCGCGTGGGCCGGCGGCATGATCGTCGCCCACATGGGCTTGATCCACACGGCGTGGATTGGCGGCTCGGTGGTGTTGGTGGCCTTGGCGCTGACGGCCTGGAGCGGGCGCCTTGACCGGCTGGGGCCGGTGTATGCCGAAAGTTCGACCCGGGTGGTTGGCGGGCACTGATCCCGCAGCGATAAAGAACCCAATGTGGGAGCGGGCTTGCTCGCGAAAGCGGTAAGTCAGTCAACAGAGATATCGACTGACCCACCGTCTTCGCGAGCAAGCCCGCTCCCACATTTTGAGAGGTGCCGTCTGTAGGACCATCGAAACTTTCTCCCGATCCTCACAGTCATCCAAAAACGGAGGTCACCACACAGTTAACCCACGGGAGTCATCATGGCCGCGATTCATATCGGCATTTCCGGCTGGCGCTACACGCCCTGGCGGGGGGATTTCTACCCCGAGGGCCTGACCCAGAAGCGCGAGCTGCAGTTTGCCTCACGGGCGGTCAACAGCATCGAGATCAACGGCTCGTTCTACGCGCTGCAAACGCCCAAGCGCTATGCCGAGTGGTATGGCGACACGCCTGAAGGGTTCGTGTTCAGCGTCAAGGCGCCGCGCTATATCACGCATATCCTGCGGCTGCGGGAGGTGCACAAGCCGATGGCGAATTTCTTCGCCTCCGGGGTGCTGGAACTCAAGGAAAAGCTCGGGCCGATCCTCTGGCAGTTCCCGCCCAGTTTCAAATTCGACCCGCCGTTGTTTGAAGCCTTTCTCGCCGAATTACCCACTACTACCCAGCAGGCCGCCACCCTCGCCCGCGAGCATGAGCCGCGCCTGAACGGCAAGGCGAGCCTGCAAGCCCACGGTAAAAAGCCGCTGCGCCATGCGGTGGAGATTCGCCACAAGAGTTTCGCCGTGCCGGAGTTTGTCGAGATGCTCGACAAGCACGGCGTGGCCCTGGTGGTGGCGGACACAGCCGGCAAGTGGCCGTACCTGGAAGACGTCACGGCCAACTTTGTGTACCTGCGTCTGCATGGGGACAAAGCGCTGTATGCCAGCGGCTATACGTCCGAAGCGCTCAAGCGCTGGGGCGATCGCATCGAACGCTGGAGCCACGGCAAACAACCCGCCGATGCACAGTTGATCGACCCGAAGCACAAACCCCGCGCCCGCAAGCAGCGCGAGGTGTTTTGCTACTTCGATAACGACATCAAGGTGCGCGCACCCTTCGATGCGCGCCAATTACTGCAGCGTTTTGGCCTGGACCAGGCACTGGCCACCGAACCCGGCAAGTTGCCGGACACGGGAGTGTTGCCATGACCCATCCGGAACTGATGCCAACCACGCCCACCGAAACCATCACCCGCTTCAGGGTGCTGACGGTCAATACCCACAAGGGCTTCACCGCGCTCAACCGGCGCTTCATATTGCCCGAGTTGCGGGAGGCGATTCGCAGTGTGGCCGCCGACGTGGTGTTCCTTCAGGAAATCCACGGCACCCATGAACGCCACCCCAAGCGCTACAGTAACTGGCCGAGCATGCCGCAATACGAGTTCCTCGCCGACAGTATCTGGCCGCAATACGCCTACGGTCGCAACGCGGTGTATCCCCATGGCGACCACGGTAATGCGTTGCTGTCGAAATTCCAGATCATCCGCTACGACAATCTCGACATCTCCCAGAGCGGCCACGAAAGTCGCGGGCTGCTGCATTGCGTGCTGCGCTTGCCGGGCAACGTGCAGGACGTGCATGCCATCTGCGTGCACCTGGGGCTGCGGGAAGTCCATCGCCAGCAGCAACTGCGCCTGATCGCGCAGCGGGTCGCCGAGATTCCCGCCGACGCGCCGGTGATTGTCGCCGGTGATTTCAATGACTGGCGCCAGCGCGCCGATCTCGCCCACTGCGGGCTGCGGGAAGTGTTTATCGAAACCCACGGCAAGCCGGCCCGCACCTTCCCGGCGCGCCTGCCGCTGCTGCCGCTGGACCGCATCTATGTGCGCAACCTCAAGGTGCATCAGCCCCAAGTCCTGACCAGCCGCCCGTGGTCACACTTGTCGGACCATGCGCCGCTGTCGGTGGAGATCGAGCTATGAACAGCGCACCACTGGAAAAGGTCGCGGTGGAACACATCGCGACCGACCAACCGCCGGACGATGCCGTGGCCCGGGACCTGGATTACGGCTGGCAGAGCGGTAACCAGATCGAGTTGCTGGAGAACGGCGAGGCCTACTTTCCCAAAGTGTTCGAGGCGATGCGCCAGGCCCAGCGGGAGATCTTGCTGGAGACCTTTATCCTTTTCGAAGACAAGGTCGGCCACGAGCTCAAAGGCATTTTGATCGAGGCGGCGCAGCGTGGCGTCAAGGTCGTCGCCAGCCTCGATGGCTTTGGTTGTGGCGAGCTGACACCGGGGTTTCTCAGCGAATTGAGCCAGGCCGGCGTGACCGTGCAGATGTTCGACCCGGCGAGCAAGACATTGGGTTTTCGCACCAACTGGTTTCGCCGCTTGCACCGCAAGATTGTGGTGGTGGATGCCAGTGTGGCGTTTATCGGCGGGATCAATTTCTCGGCGGATCACCTGGGGGATTTCGGCCCCGAGGCCAAGCAGGATTATGCCGTGCAGGTGCAGGGCCCGGCAGTCGCCGACCTGCATCATTTCGCCCTCGCACAAAGTGGCCGGCGTGTGCGCAAGCGGCGCGGCTGGCGGCGCGAGCAACGCCCGTCGCCATGGGCTGCCGGCGAAGGCGATGGCCTGGTACGGCTGATCTACCGGGACAATCTGCAACACCGTACCGATATCGAAGAGGCCTACCTGCACGCCCTGCGCAAGGCCGAGCGGCGGGTGGTGATCGCCAACGCCTATTTCTTTCCCGGCTACCGCCTGCTGCGGGAAATTCGTAATGCCGCGCGGCGCGGCGTGCACGTGCAGTTGATCATGCAGGGCCAGCCGGATGTGCTGCTGGCCAAGCTGGCGGCACGCATGCTCTATGACTATTTGCTCAAGGAAGGCGTGGTGATCCACGAGTACTGCCAGCGTCCGTTGCACGGCAAGGTGGCGCTGGTGGATGAAGAGTGGAGCACGGTGGGTTCGAGCAATCTCGACCCGCTGAGCCTGTCGCTGAACCTGGAGGCGAATGTGCTGGTTCGTGATCGTGCCTTCAACCAGCAGTTGTTCGAGCGCCTGGAATATCTGAGCCAGAACCACTGCAAGACCATGCCGGAAAACCGCGCGCCTCGCGGCTGGTTCTGGCGGGTGACCGTGGGTTTCGTGGTGTTCCATGTGCTGCGGCATTTTCCGTCGTGGACCGGCTGGTTGCCGGCCCACAAGCCGAGGTTGAAACCCTTCGTTCTTGAGGAGCGTGCGGATCATGACCCAAGCTCGCATCGCTGAAGAAAGCGCTCGCCCCGGCTTCTTGAAACGCTGGAAAAAACCGCTGACGGTGGTGTTTTTCCTGGTGCTGATCGTGTTGTTCACCCTGCTCGCCCGGCGTATCGACTGGAGCGAAGTGCTCGACACCCTGGGCGACTTCAAGCTGCGCACGCTGCTCATCGCGGGTGCGCTGACCCTGTGCAGTTTCCTGGTGTATTCGTGCTTCGACCTGATCGGCCGCACCTACATCCGCCAGCCGTTGGGCTGGAAGCAGATTTTGCCGGTGGGCATCATCAGCTATGCGTTCAACCTCAACCTGAGCGCGTGGGTTGGGGGCATCGCCATGCGCTATCGGTTGTATTCCCGACTCGGGGTGAGCAGCGGGAACATCGCGAAGATCCTCGGCTTGAGCCTGGCCACCAACTGGTTCGGCTACATGGCGATCGCCGGCGCGGTATTCAGCAGCGGGCTGGTGACATTGCCGCCGGGGTGGAAGCTCAGCAGCGGTGCGTTGCAAGGCGTCGGCGTGCTGTTGGTAATGGCGAGCCTGGGTTACCTGCTGGCCTGTCGCTTGTCGAAAAAGCGCGCATGGTCGATACGCGGGATTGAAATCAGCCTGCCGTCGCTGCGCATGGCAGTGTTGCAGTTGGCGCTCGGCGCGCTGAACTGGTCGCTGATGGCAGCAGTGATTTTTACCCTGCTGCCCAAGCAGCTGGATTACCCCGTGGTGCTCGGGGTGTTGCTGATCAGCAGCATTGCCGGAGTGGTCACACACATCCCGGCGGGGCTTGGTGTGCTGGAGGCTGTCTTCATTGCCTTGCTGCAGCACGAAGCGTCCCGCGGCAGTCTGCTCGCGGGGCTGATCGCCTACCGCGCAATCTACTTCATCCTGCCGCTGCTGGTGGCCCTGGTGATGTACCTCGCGGTCGAAGCCAAGGCCAAGGCATTGCGCGTGAAGAAAACGCCTACGACTGGATGATGCTCAAGCGCTCGCCCACCACCATCTCGGTAATCCAGTCCACCAGGATCGAGGTGTAGGCCTGCTGGGAAACCGGATCACTCAGGGAATGATCCGCACCGTCGATAATCCGGTGAGTCAGCGAATGCGTCTGCTGGCAGGCGGCGCGGTAGCTCATGATGGTGGCGTGGGGCACGTGGTCGTCGGTCTCCGACTCCACGATCAACACATCACCGGTAAACGCCGCGCAAGCATGCAGGGCGCGATTGGTTTCGGCGTGCACAAAGGTGCCGCGATAATCCATCAGGTCGGCTTTATCGAGGTCGCGCTTGGGCTTGAGCCATTCCTGGTCGCGGTACAGCGCCGGCACCCGCAAAGCCAGCCAGCGCACGGGGCGCAGCGAAGTGAGGATGGCGGCCAGGTAACCGCCGTAGCTGGTGCCCACCACCGCCACCGCCGAGGTGTCGATGGCCGGGTGTGACAACAGGCGGTCGTAGGCCGCGAGCAGGTCGCGCAGGTTGTCTTCGCGGGTGACGCGGGATAACGGAATGCCGTTGCCGGCATGGCCGCGCAGGTCGAATGTAAGGCATACACAACCGAGCCCGGCGATACCCTTGGCGCGTTCCAGGTCACGCTCCTGGCTCCCGCCCCAGCCGTGCACAAACAACACCCCCGGTACTTTCGATTTGGGACTGAGGAAGGTCCCGCTCATCTGTTCGTCGTCGATATCAATGGCAATGGTTTCGCTTCTAGCCGTCATAGGATTTGACCGTCACGTACTTGAGAAGAAAGTCGCTGTTTTCTGCCGGGCCCCGGTACACCTCGATCGCGTCAGCCGGCAGTGGCTGGTCGACGTAGGTTTCTACCGACGAGACATAAATCGCCCGCAGCCCGGGGTTGTTGACGAAGCTTTGCAGCGCCGCGACTTCCGCGCTGCTGGCCCCGCCCATGCGCCAGGATTGCTCGAGCACGCCGCTGCGGCGTTGGCCGTCGCTGTCCAGGCCCTGGGCGATGTCGTAATTGCGCCGCGAGGCGTAGAACCCGGGATAGGCCTCATCCGCCGCGTTATCGAAGACCTGCGCTTGCTGGATGGCCAGGCGCACGTCAGCGGGCAGGTCGAGCTTGAGCAGGTCTTCGTAGTAGCCCTGGACCACCAACAGGTTGGAACCACCATAGACCTCTTCGCCCTGCCCGTCCCGGGTCAGGTATTGATCGCCGCAGTAGCTGATGACGTGATCGCCGATAAAGCTCTGGCCGACACTGTGGGTGACCACGTCGCGCAGGTCCTGCTCCAGCACCACGCCGTCGCTGAACAATTGCGCCGCATCAGGGCGCGCGAGGATGGCATCGAACTCGTCGAGGCTGCGGATCACTTCCTGGCCGCGACCGGCGCAGGCATGCACGGGCTTGAGACGGATCGGGCCGGTGTACAGCAAATGGGTCGCCGCCGGCCGCGCATCTGCCAGGGCGTGCACACTCAACCCATCCAGCACCACATTGCGGATGCGCTCGGAAAACAGCGGCGACCAGCCTTCGGGCGCAACCGCGTTTTTATTCAGCAAACCGTGGCTGATGGCCTTGGTGCAGATGAAATCGTGATCGACGTAGCCGCCCCACAAATCCTCAGGGCCTTTGACGCCGAATTGCCGCGCCTGGGCCGCGCCGACCAGCGTCTGAGTGGGCAATAGATAGAGGTCGCGCCCACTGTGCAGCTCAGGGTTATAGCTGCCGCCATATTTGAGCCCAAGGACGTGCGCCAGCCAACGGGCCAGGGCGCGGTTGGTCTCCACTTCGTGCAATGGCGCTTGCGGACGGATTGAATGCGCCACCACGATTTTTTTGCGATTTGTCGGGGTCATGCGTCCCCCTTGGCTCTGCTGCCATGTGTGTAAGGAAAAGGTAGCAGGGATCAAGCCAAGGCGGCGTTTGTTTAAACGCGCGGGGAATCAATCAGTTGCGGGAAAAGCGATAGCACTTGGCCTGTTTTATTCTGCACGAAATGCTCAAGGTGTCGCGGCGTTCTGCACGATTCAGGCTTGCGCCTTGGAGGGCGTCACGCCGAAACGGCTGCGGTAATCACTTGGCGCCAGCCCGGTGATTTTCTTGAAGGTGGCGCGGAAGGCGCCGGGGTCCTGATACCCCACGGTCCAGGCGATGTGATCAATGGTGCCGTTGGTGAACTCGAGCATCTGGCGCGCCTTGCCGACACGCAGGTGCTGGCAATATTCGGTGGGTTTCAAACCGGTGGCGGCGCGGAACCGTCGCAGGAAGGTGCGTTCCTCAAGTCCCGCCTCCTGCGCCATGGCAGCCAACGAAACATCCACCGCACCGCTGGCCTGCAGCCAATGTTGCACCTTGAGAATCGCAGCGTCGCCATGGGCAAGGATCGGCGCAAAGTTACTGCCGCACTCACTGGCGCTGTCACTGTGTTCGATCACCAGGAAACGCGCGGTGCTGGCAGCGATGCTCGGGCCGAGCAAACGGTCCACCAGGCGCAGGCCCAATTCGGACCAGGCCATGAGGCCGGCGGTGGTGATCAAGTCGCCGTCGTCGACGATGGGTTTGTCGGCTTCCAGGCGAATCGCCGGATAACGGGCGGCGAAGGTTTTCGCCGACGTCCAGTGCGTGGTGGCGCTGCGACCGTCCAACAGGCCGCTTTCCGCCATCAGGATCGAACCTACGCACACGCCGCCCAGAATGGTCCCGGAGCGATGTTGCTGGCGCAGCCAATCCAGCAATTCGGCGGACGCCTGGCCCTCGGAAAAGCCGGCAATGGAGGGTGGAATCAGCAAGGCCGTCAACCTATCCCCGCTACCGGGCTCGCTATCGAATACACGGGTCGGCGCACCGCCTGTTTCAGCCTGCCAATGGCTGATGCGCAGGGACGGCAGTTGCTCCGACTGATGCTCGGTCGCAATCCGGTTGGCGACCGCGAACAGGTCGGTCAAGCCATGCACGGCGGCCATTTGCGCACCGCTGTAGATCAGCACGCCGAGTTCGACGATCGCCATTGTCAGTTTTCCCTCTGTTATTGTCGGTGCGGCCAATCCCCAGGCGTCACGCCAGCCAGGATACTGGACGCATCAACCCTCACAAGGAAACCAACATGGCCAAGCAAGCGCTCATCCTAATCGATATCCAGAACGACTACTTCCCCCAGGGCAAGTGGCCGCTAGACGGAGTGGACGCGGCGGCAGACAAGGCGCAGCAAGTGCTACAGGCATTTCGCCAGGCAGGCGATACGGTGATTCACGTACGCCACGAATTCACCTCCGACGATGCCCCCTTCTTCACCCCGGGCTCGGAAGGTGCACACCTGCACCCCAGGGTGCTGAACCAGGCCGACGAGCCCGTGGTGCTCAAGCATTTCGTCAATGCGTTCCGCGAAACCAACCTGCGGGCCCTGCTGGAACAACGCAGCATCACCGAACTGGTGGTGGTGGGCAGCATGAGCCATATGTGCATCGACGGCGTGGTGCGCGCCGCGTCGGACCTGGGCTACAGCGTGACCGTGATCCACGATGCCTGCGCCACGCGGGACCTGGAATTCAATGGCAGCGTCGTGCCGGCAGCCCAGGTGCATGCGGCGTTTATGTCGTCGCTGGGGTTTGCTTATGCGAGCGTGGTATCGGCGGAACAGTTCTTGTCCGCCGATTGACCTTCTCCGCGCTTACCGGGTAGCGATGATGAACAGGCGCGGAAACGGCAGCAACACAGTGCCATCGGCCAGCGCTGGATAAGCCTTGGTGATCCGCGCCAGGTACTCGTCGAGGAAGGCGTTCCTTTCTGACTCGGTCAGGGGCGCCAGGAACGGACGCAATGCCGACCCCTTGAACCACTCCACCACCGCGGCAGAACCTGCCAGCGGATGGTGGTAAGTGGTGCGCCATACATCCACGGTGGAACAGTGTTGGCTCAGCAACTCAAAGTAGTAGCTCGCGGTATGGCGTTCATTGTGTTTGACGCTGCCGATCTTTGCGGCCCACGGGCCGTCCGCCGCGACTTCCCGCGCCAGCTTGTGGGCCGGCTCGTCAAGATTGTCGGGCGTCTGCACCGCCAGGGTGCCGCCGGAGGTCAGTTGATTGACTAAATGCGGATACAGCGTGGCGTGATCAGGCAGCCATTGCAGCGATGCATTGGCGAGGATGACGTCGAATTTCTGCACAGGGTTCCAGGCGCCGATATCAGCCAATTCGAAGTTCAACGCGGGCAGGCGCTTGCGGGCGTCCACCAGCATGTCATCAGAGCTGTCCATGCCGGTGACCACTGCCTGCGGAAAGCGATCAGCCAGGACTTCAGTCGAATTGCCCGGGCCGCAACCCAGGTCGACGGCGGTGCGCACATCACCCTCAGGGATGGCCGCTACCAGATCCCGGACGGGACGAGTGCGCTGTTGTTCGAACATCGAGTATTGCTTGGCTGACCAGGTCATTGCGGCATTCCTTCTTCTGTGAGGAGTGAGGACAGCCTAAATCTTGTGATCCATGAGAACAAATGCCACGATTGATCATCTCCCATACCTGAAAAGTATTCCTATGCTGGAGCTCAGGCAGCTCAGGGCCTTCGTCGCGATTGCCGAAGAAGGCTATATCACCCGCGCGGCAGAACGACTGGGCATGCAGCAACCGCCGCTGACTCGCCTGTTGCAAAGTCTTGAAGCCGAGTTGGGTGTGGTGCTGATGGAGCGCCTGCCACGAGGCGTGCGCCCGACCACTGCGGGGCTGGCCTTGCTGGAAGAGGCGCGGCATATCTTGGCCAGCGTCGATGGTGTGGCCGACATTGTGCGCCGCGCTGCCCGAGGTGAACGCGGACGCCTGGCGATTGGTTTCACCAGCTCTGCCGCCTTGCATCCGTTTGTACCCAGCGTGCTACGCCTGTTTCGAGAAACCTTTGTCGGCGTTTCAGTGGTACTGGAAGAAGCCGGTACCGGTGAACTGCTGGACGCGTTGCTGCACGAAAAGCTCGACGCGGCGTTCATTCGCTCGCCGCTGAGCGGGACGCAGGCGTTGCAGGACCAGCCAATTCTGGTAGAGCCAATGTTGCTGGCGCTGCCTACCGATCATCCACTGGCTATCAACCCGTCGACGCCGCTGCCATTGGCGGCATTGGCCACCGAGGCGTTTGTGCTGTATCGCCGCCGGGTGGGGCTTGGGTTGTATGACGCGATTCTGGTGGCGTGTCGAGAAGCGGGTTTCAGCCCGCAGGTTGTGCAAGAGGCGCCGCGCATGACGGCGACGTTGAGTCTGGTGGCTGCGGGGCTTGGGGTTTCGATTGTGCCTGCCTCAATGCAACGGTTGCGGGGCGACGGGATTGTTTATCGCGAGCTTTCGGAGTGCCGGAGCCTGGTGGCGCCGTTGCACCTGGCTACCCGGGTAGGTGATACGTCGTCGGTATTGGAGAGGTTTCGGGAGTTGGTGGTGAGCGCCGCTTCTACTGACGTTTAGCGGATTGCCGTGTCCGCAATGAAAAACCCCCGGGGCCAAGGCCACCGGGGGGTTTCAGGTGTTACGCGACAGTTCTGGGTCTCAAGCGACCTTAGAACGGAATATCGTCATCAAAGCTGTCGAAGTCGGCTGCCGGCTGAGGAGCGGCCTGCTGTGGCGCTGGACGCGACTCACGCTGTGGCTGCTGGGTTGGCTGCGGACGGGACTGCTGCTGTGGACGCGGTGCCGAGTTGGACATGCCGCCCTGGCCCTGTTGGTCGCCCTGTGGACGGCCGCCCAGCAGTTGCATGGTGCCTTGCATGTCGACCACGATTTCAGTGGTGTAACGCTTGATGCCGTCTTTTTCCCACTCGCGGGTTTGCAGCTTGCCTTCGATGTAGACCTGCGAACCTTTGCGCAGGTATTCACCGGCGATCTCCGCAACCTTGCCGAACATCGACACACGGTGCCATTCGGTTTTCTCGACCTTCTGGCCGGTTTGCTTGTCGGTCCACTGCTCGCTGGTCGCCAGACTCAGGTTGGTCACGGCGTTACCGTTCGGCAAGTAGCGAACTTCGGGATCCTGGCCGCATGTACCGACCAATATGACTTTGTTAACCCCACGGGCCATAACGTTCTCCTAGGCTGGGCGCGCTGTCGGCACTGGGTTGACCAGTTGCTCGAGCGTCGCGCGATCCAATAATTCGGTGTCCAATTTGATGTAGATGGCGGCTTCTTCAGTAACAACCACAGCATCCGTAACCCCAACAACGGCCGTAAGGCGCTCGACCAGACCGGCTTCGCGGATCGCTTCGGGCGATAACGGCAAGCGCAGGCTCGTCACATAGGGAGGTTCGCGCATGGTAACAGCAAAGGCTAGCCAGAGGGCAGCCAGACCTGCGCATCCCAGGAACACAACCGACAAACCGCCATGCTGGAACATCCAGCCACCCATGATCCCGCCCAGTGCAGAACCGAGGAACTGGCTGGTGGAATACACGCCCATCGCCGTGCCTTTGCCGCCGGCCGGTGAAACCTTACTGATCAGCGAAGGCAGTGAAGCCTCCAGCAGGTTGAACGCGGTGAAGAACACCACCGTGCCGATCACCAGCGCCCGCAGGCTGTCGCCGAACTGCCAGAAGAATAGCTCAGTGAGCATCAATGTCGCGACGGCGCCCAGCAGAACTCGTTTCATTTTGCGTTTCTTCTCGCCGTAGATGATGAACGGGATCATGGCGAAGAACGAAATCAGCAGCGCGGTCAGGTACACCCACCAGTGCTGCTCCTTGGGCAGCCCGGCTTTTTGTACCAGGGCCAGGGGCAAGGCGACGAAGCTGCACATCAGCATTGCGTGTAATACGAAGATACCCAAATCCAGGCGCAACAGGTCCGGGTGCTTGAGTGTCGGCAGCAATGCCTGCTTGGCGACGCCCGACTCACGGTGCTGCAACGGCCCCGTGGAATGCGGAACCATGAAGGCGACAATCACGATGCCGAACAGCGCCATGCCACCCGTCGCCAGGAACAGGCCGTGCAAGCCGAACGCGCGGGTCAGCAGCGGGCCAACTACCATCGCCACGGCGAACGAAAGACCGATGGTCATGCCGATCATGGCCATGGCCTTGGTACGGTGTTGTTCGCGGGTCAGGTCGGAGAGCAGTGCCATGACGGCGGCGGAAATCGCGCCGGCGCCTTGCAGGACGCGTCCGGCGATCACGCCCCAGATCGAATCGGCATTGGCCGCAAGCACACTGCCCAGGGCGAAGACGATCAGGCCGAGGTAGATCACCGGCCGGCGGCCGATGCGGTCGGAAATGACGCCGAACGGAATCTGAAACAGCGCCTGGGTCAGGCCATAGGCGCCAATCGCCAGGCCGATCAGGGCCGGGGTCGCTCCTGCGAGATCCATTCCATAGGTTGCCAGCACCGGCAACACCATAAACATGCCAAGCATACGGAATGCGAACACCAGGGCCAGACCGCTTGCTGCGCGGGTCTCGCTGCCACTCATGCGTTCGCTGTGGGGATCGTGCATGGATAAACCTCGTGTGAACCGGCGGCGATTCTACCAGTCCCATCGATTGAGAGGGTATATGCGGCGCTTTGCCGCGCAGCTTTCATGTAAGGCTGCACCCGGCACTTTGACAGTGTATATTCATCCAGTCTTTAGCCGTATACTCCTGCATTATTTACGCCCGCCGTGCGAGGCCATCTTGGACAAGATCCTGATTCGTGGGGCTCGAACCCACAACCTGAAGAACATCGACCTGACCCTGCCACGGGACAAACTGATCGTCATCACCGGCTTGTCCGGGTCCGGCAAGTCGTCCCTGGCGTTTGACACGCTGTACGCCGAAGGCCAGCGCCGCTACGTGGAATCCCTGTCGGCCTATGCCCGCCAGTTCCTGTCGATGATGGAAAAGCCCGACGTCGACACCATTGAAGGCCTGTCGCCTGCGATTTCCATCGAACAGAAATCCACCTCCCACAACCCGCGTTCCACCGTGGGCACCATCACCGAGATCTACGACTACCTGCGCCTGCTGTATGCCCGCGTGGGTATTCCCCGCTGCCCGGACCACGACATTCCCCTGGAAGCCCAGACCGTCAGCCAGATGGTCGACCTGGTGCTGGCCCAGCCGGAGGGCGCCAAGCTGATGCTGCTGGCACCGGTGATTCGCGAGCGCAAGGGTGAACACCTTTCGGTCTTTGAAGAACTGCGTGCCCAGGGTTTCGTGCGTGCCCGCATCAACGGCAAGCTCTACGAGCTGGACGAAGCGCCGAAGCTGGATAAACAGAAGAAGCACTCGATTGATGTGGTCGTCGACCGTTTCAAGGTGCGTGCCGATTTGCAGCAGCGCCTGGCGGAGTCTTTCGAGACCGCGCTGAAGCTGGCAGACGGCATTGCCCTGGTGGCGCCGATGGACGACGAACCCGGGGAAGAAATCATCTTCTCCGCGCGCTTCGCCTGCCCGATCTGCGGCCATGCCATCAGCGAGCTGGAACCGAAGCTGTTTTCCTTCAACAACCCGGCCGGCGCTTGCCCGACCTGTGATGGCCTGGGGGTTAAGCAATTCTTCGACATCAAGCGCCTGGTCAACGGTGACCTCACACTGGCGGAGGGTGCGATACGTGGCTGGGACAGGCGTAACGTCTATTACTTCCAGATGCTGGGGTCGTTGGCTTCGCACTACAAGTTCAGCCTGGAAGTGCCGTTCAACGAACTGCCCGCCGAACAGCAGAAATTCATCCTGCATGGCAGCGGTTCGCAGAACGTCGACTTCAAGTATTTGAATGACCGTGGCGATATCGTCAAACGCTCGCACCCGTTCGAAGGCATCGTGCCGAACCTGGAGCGGCGCTACCGCGAGACAGAGTCCGCCAGCGTGCGCGAGGAGCTGGCCAAGTTCCTCAGCACCCAGCCTTGCCCGGATTGCCGTGGCACACGCCTGCGCCGTGAGGCGCGGCATGTGTGGGTTGGCGAGAAGACCCTGCCGGCAGTGACCAACCTGCCGATTGGCGATGCCTGCGAATACTTCGGCACGCTGAAACTGACGGGCCGCCGCGGGGAAATTGCCGACAAGATCCTCAAGGAGATTCGTGAACGGCTGCAGTTCCTGGTCAACGTGGGCCTGGACTACCTGTCGCTGGACCGCAGTGCCGACACGCTTTCCGGCGGTGAAGCCCAGCGGATTCGCTTGGCCAGCCAGATCGGTGCCGGCCTGGTGGGCGTGTTGTACATCCTCGATGAACCGTCGATTGGCTTGCATCAACGGGACAACGACCGCTTGCTGGGCACGCTGAAGCACCTGCGGGACATCGGCAATACGGTGATCGTGGTCGAGCACGATGAAGACGCGATTCGCCTGGCCGATTATGTGGTCGATATCGGCCCGGGAGCGGGCGTTCACGGTGGGCATATTGTCGCCGAGGGCACGCCGGCTGAAGTGATGGCGCATCCTGACTCGCTGACCGGTAAGTACCTGTCGGGTCGCGTGAAGATCGCCGTACCGGCCAAACGCACCCCGCGCAACAAGAAGATGGCACTGCACCTCAAGGGCGCGCGTGGCAACAACCTGCGCAATGTCGACCTGGAGATCCCGCTGGGCCTGCTGACCTGTGTGACCGGTGTATCCGGTTCGGGCAAATCAACGCTGATCAACAACACGCTGTTCCCGTTGAGTGCCACTGCACTGAACGGCGCGACCACCCTGGAAGCCGCCGCTCACGACAGCATCAAGGGCCTGGAACACCTGGACAAGGTGGTCGATATCGACCAAAGCCCGATTGGCCGCACACCGCGCTCCAACCCGGCGACCTACACCGGGCTGTTCACGCCGATTCGCGAGCTGTTCGCCGGCGTGCCGGAATCGCGCTCCCGTGGCTACGGGCCTGGCCGGTTCTCGTTCAACGTCAAGGGCGGCCGCTGCGAAGCGTGCCAGGGCGATGGCTTGATCAAGGTGGAGATGCACTTCCTGCCGGACATCTACGTGCCGTGCGACGTGTGCAAGAGCAAGCGCTACAACCGCGAAACCCTGGAGATCAAGTACAAGGGCAAGAGCATCCACGAAACCCTCGAGATGACGATCGAGGAAGCGCGGGTGTTCTTCGACGCGGTACCGGCCCTGGCGCGCAAGCTGCAGACACTGATGGATGTTGGCCTGTCGTACATCAAGCTGGGTCAGTCGGCGACGACGCTGTCGGGTGGCGAGGCCCAGCGGGTCAAGCTGTCTCGCGAGCTGTCCAAGCGTGATACCGGCAAGACGCTGTACATCCTCGACGAGCCGACCACAGGCCTGCACTTCGCGGATATCCAGCAATTGCTGGATGTGCTGCATCGCCTGCGTGACCACGGCAACACGGTGGTAGTGATCGAGCACAATCTGGATGTGATCAAGACCGCCGACTGGCTGGTGGACCTGGGGCCGGAAGGCGGTTCCAAAGGTGGGCAGATCATTGCGGTCGGCACACCGGAGCAAGTCTCGGAGATGAAGCAGTCTCACACTGGCTTCTACCTCAAGCCTCTGCTGGCTCGCGACAAGGACTGATTGTTCAGCCCCACGAAAAAGCCCCTGTCACCGTGTAAGTGACAGGGGCTTTTTAGTAGCTGGAGGAATCAGAACTGCGATTGCAGGTAATTCTCCAGGCCAATCAGCTTGATCAGGCCCAACTGCTTTTCCAGCCAGTAGGTGTGATCCTCTTCGGTGTCATTCAACTGCACCCGCAGGATTTCCCGCGTGACGTAGTCGTTGTGCTGCTCGCAGAGCTCAATGCCCTTGCAGAGCGCGGCACGGACCTTGTACTCAAGGCGCAAGTCGCTGGCGAGCATCTCAGGCACCGTGGTGCCGGTATCCAGGTCGTCGGGACGCATACGGGGCGTGCCTTCGAGCATCAGGATACGGCGCATCAGTGCGTCGGCGTGCTGTGCCTCTTCTTCCATTTCATGGTTGATACGCTCGTAGAGCTCGGTAAAGCCCCAGTCTTCGTACATCCGCGAGTGAATGAAATATTGGTCACGAGCTGCCAGTTCGCCCGTCAGCAACGTGTTGAGGTAATCGATTACGTCGGGGTGACCTTGCATCGCCCTACATCTCCCTGCTTGAAAGTCTGTAGTTTGAACCATGATGACCCGGAGGTCACGGGACCAACGGCAGAAAAGTGAAGATTTCCGGTGAAAAGTAGCTTAAATAACGCAAAAACCGCCCAAATGAGGGCGGTTCTGCTTATCGTTTAGAGTCAGTTAAGCGATACACCCAGTGCAGATGCGATCCCTTCTCCATAAGCCGGGTCGGCCTTGAAGAAGTACTGCAACTGGCGCTGCACCACGTCGCTGGAAACACCCGCCATTGCGCCGGCGATATTGTTGATCAGCAGGGCTTTCTGCTCATCGTTCATCAGGCGGAACAGCGCACCGGCATGGCTGTAGTAGTCGGTATCTTCGCGGTGATCGTAACGATCAGCCGCACCGCTCAGGGCCAAGGCTGGCTCGGCGTACTGAGGAGCCTGCTTCGCCGCATCGGCGTAGCTGTTTGGCTCGTAATTGGGGGCCGCACCACCATTGGAGCCGAATGCCATCGAACCATCACGCTGGTAGCTGTTGACCGGGCTGCGTGGCGCATTCACCGGCAGTTGCTGGTGATTGGTACCTACGCGGTAGCGATGGGCATCGGCGTAAGCGAACACGCGCCCTTGCAGCATGCGGTCTGGCGACAGGCCAACACCCGGGACCATGTTGCTTGGACCGAAAGCCGCCTGTTCAACTTCAGCGAAGTAGTTCAGCGGGTTGCGGTTCAGTTCCAGCTCACCCACTTCGATCAGCGGGAACTCTTTCTGCGACCAGGTCTTGGTCACGTCGAACGGGTTTTCGTAGTGAGCGTTGGCCTGGGCCTCAGTCATGATCTGAATGCACACGCGCCATTTCGGGAAGTCACCACGCTCAATAGCACCGAACAGATCGCGCTGAGCGTAATCAGGGTCGGTACCGGCCAGGCGTGCAGCGTCAGCCGGCGCCAGGTTCTTGATACCTTGCTTGGTCTTGTAGTGCCACTTCACCCAGTGGCGCTCGCCTTTGGCGTTAATCAAGCTGTAGGTGTGACTGCCGAAGCCGTGCATGTGACGGTAGCCGTCCGGGATGCCACGGTCCGAAAACAGGATGGTGACCTGGTGCAGCGCCTCAGGGGAGTGCGACCAGAAGTCCCACATCATCTGTGCACTTTTCAGGTTGCTTTGCGGCAGGCGCTTTTGGGTGTGGATAAAGTCGGGAAACTTCAGCGGGTCGCGGATGAAGAACACCGGGGTGTTGTTACCAACGATGTCCCAGTTGCCTTCTTCGGTGTAGAACTTCAACGCGAAACCACGCGGGTCGCGCTCAGTATCAGCCGAACCACGCTCGCCACCCACCGTGGAGAAGCGCAGGAAAGTCGGAGTTTGCTTGCCCACAGAATCGAACAGCTTGGCGCTGGTGTACTGCGTGATGTCTTGAGTGACGGTGAAGGTACCGTAAGCGCCCGAGCCTTTGGCGTGTACACGACGCTCAGGAATGTTTTCACGGTTGAAGTGAGCGAGCTTCTCGATCAGGTGAAAGTCGTCGAGCAGCAGCGGGCCGCGTGGACCGGCGGAACGGGAATTCTGGTTATCCGCGACAGGTGCGCCGCTGGCGGTAGTAAGGGTTTTATTCTGGCTCATGCTCAATCTTCCTCAGGTCAGTCTTGGAACTGCCGGCTAATCGGCTTGGAGCGATTATTGATCAGGAAGATGACACCATCAAATTTATTAAATCATACCCACCGATAGAAATTAACTAACGATCCATCCGAACGGATATCAGAAGTAGCTGCACGGGCTGAACGTGTATTCGCTCGAGGTAATTCCAGTTTTCAACGCGCACAAAAAACCGGGCACTAGGCCCGGTTCTTCGTTACAGACTGACGTCTTACTCAGCGGATACAGCTTCACCGCCAACTGGACGATCGATCAGCTCAACGTACGCCATAGGCGCGTTGTCACCAGCGCGGAAACCGCACTTGAGGATGCGCAGGTAGCCACCCTCACGGGTAGCGTAACGCTTGCCCAGGTCGTTGAAGAGCTTACCAACGATAGCTTTCGAACGAGTACGGTCGAAAGCCAGACGGCGGTTAGCCAGGCTGTCTGTCTTGGCCAAAGTAATCAGCGGCTCAGCAACGCGACGCAGTTCTTTAGCTTTCGGCAGTGTAGTTTTGATCAGCTCGTGCTCGAACAGCGACACCGCCATGTTCTGGAACATAGCCTTACGGTGCGAGCTGGTACGGCTCAGGTGACGACCACTTTTACGATGACGCATGGTTCATTCCTTACCAAACTCACGTTCGGTGATTACGACGATCAGGCAGTCGCCTTGTCGTCCTTCTTAAGACTTGCAGGCGGCCAGTTGTCGAGGCGCATGCCGAGGGACAGACCGCGGGAGGCCAGAACGTCCTTGATTTCAGTCAAGGATTTCTTGCCCAGGTTCGGAGTCTTCAACAGTTCTACTTCGGTGCGCTGAATCAGATCACCGATGTAGTAAATGTTTTCCGCCTTAAGGCAGTTAGCCGAACGTACAGTCAGTTCCAGATCGTCAACCGGGCGAAGCAGGATCGGATCGATCTCGTCTTCCTGCTCGATTACCACTGGTTCGCTGTCACCCTTGAGGTCGACGAACGCAGCCAACTGCTGTTGCAGAATGGTTGCAGCGCGGCGGATAGCCTCTTCAGGATCCAGAGTACCGTTGGTTTCCAGATCAATAACCAGCTTGTCCAGGTTAGTACGCTGTTCGACACGGGCGTTTTCCACCACGTATGCGATACGGCGAACCGGGCTGAACGAAGAGTCGAGCTGCAAGCGACCAATGCTGCGGCTTTCGTCTTCATCGCTCTGACGCGAGTCGGCCGGTTCATAACCACGACCACGAGCTACGGTGAGCTTCATGTTCAGGGCGCCGTTAGACGCCAGGTTAGCGATTACGTGATCGGGATTAACGATCTCGACATCATGATCCAGCTGAATATCGGCAGCGGTAACCACCCCCGAACCCTTCTTCGACAAGGTCAGCGTAACTTCGTCACGGCCGTGCAGCTTGATAGCCAGACCTTTAAGGTTCAACAGGATTTCAATTACGTCTTCCTGTACACCTTCGATGGCGCTGTACTCGTGGAGCACACCGTCAATCTCGGCCTCGACTACTGCACAGCCGGGCATTGAGGACAACAGGATGCGGCGCAGCGCGTTGCCCAGGGTGTGGCCAAAACCACGCTCGAGAGGCTCGAGAGTGATCTTGGCGCGGGTTGGACTGACAACCTGCACATCAATGTGACGGGGTGTCAGGAACTCATTTACCGAAATCTGCATGGATGCACCTATTTTCTAGCCCTTACTTGGAGTAGAGCTCGACAATCAGGCTTTCGTTGATGTCGGCGGACAGATCACTGCGAGCAGGAACGTTCTTGAAAACGCCCGACTTCTTCTCAGTGTCTACTTCTACCCATTCTACGCGGCCACGTTGGGCACACAGATCGAGAGCTTGGACAATGCGAAGTTGATTTTTTGCTTTCTCGCGAATCGCGACCACGTCACCAGCACGAACCTGGTACGACGGGACGTTAACGGTTTGGCCGTTTACGCTGACGGATTTGTGCGATACCAGCTGACGGGATTCGGCACGAGTCGAACCAAAGCCCATACGGTATACAACGTTGTCCAGACGGCATTCGAGCAGTTGCAGCAGGTTTTCACCGGTTGCACCTTTCTTGCCAGCAGCTTCTTTGTAGTAGCCGCTGAACTGACGCTCGAGAACGCCGTAGATACGACGGACCTTCTGCTTTTCACGCAGTTGGGTGCCGTAGTCGGACTGGCGACCGCGGCGTTGGCCGTGGATACCAGGTGCTGCTTCAATGTTGCACTTCGATTCGATCGCGCGCACGCCGCTCTTCAGAAAGAGATCGGTGCCTTCACGACGAGCGAGTTTGCATTTTGGACCAATGTAACGAGCCATTCTTTACAATCTCCTGGATTACACGCGGCGCTTCTTCGGCGGACGGCACCCGTTGTGCGGGATTGGCGTCACGTCGGTGATGCTGGCGATCTTATAGCCACAGCCGTTCAATGCACGGACAGCAGACTCACGACCTGGACCTGGACCTTTGACGTTGACGTCGAGGTTTTTCAGGCCATATTCCAGCGCAGCTTGACCAGCACGTTCAGCAGCTACTTGAGCAGCAAACGGGGTGGACTTGCGGGAACCGCGGAAACCCGAACCACCGGAGGTAGCCCAAGAAAGCGCGTTACCTTGACGGTCGGTGATGGTCACGATTGTGTTGTTAAAAGATGCATGGATGTGGGCGATGCCATCAACCACTGTCTTTTTAACTTTTTTACGAGGACGAGCAGCAGGTTTTGCCATGATTAATTTCCTGTCGATTCGCGTGGGCGATTACTTGCGGATCGGCTTACGCGGACCTTTACGGGTACGCGCGTTAGTCTTGGTACGCTGACCGCGTACTGGAAGACCACGACGATGACGCAGACCACGGTAGCAACCGAGGTCCATCAAACGCTTGATTTTCATGTTGATTTCGCGACGCAGGTCACCTTCAGTGGTGAACTTCGCCACTTCGCCACGCAACAGCTCAATCTGCTCGTCGCTCAGATCCTTGATCTTTGCGGCTGGGTTTACCCCAGTATCTGCGCAAATTTTCTGCGCAGTAGTGCGACCAACACCATAGATGTAGGTCAGCGAGATAACAGTGTGCTTGTTATCTGGAATGTTAACGCCTGCAATACGGGCCATTCAGTGGGACTCCAATTGACAGCTACCTACGCCCCGGAAGCCAAGAAATAGGGCGCGAGATAATATCGCTGTAATAACAAATAATCAACCCGGCAGCGCACTAGCTGCCGGGCTTCAAGCGGATCACACTCAGCCTTGGCGCTGTTTGTGACGCGGTTCCGCGCTGCAAATTACTCGAACAACACCTTCGCGGCGAATAATCTTGCAGTTACGGCACAGCTTTTTCACCGATGCACGAACTTTCATCACCAACTCCTCGAACCTTATGGGTACTCAGCGCAACATGCCGCTGCCGTAACCCTTCAGGTTGGCTTTCTTCATCAGGGATTCGTACTGGTGCGAAACGAGGTGCGATTGTACTTGGGACATGAAGTCCATCACAACCACGACGACGATCAGCAACGAGGTCCCGCCAAGGTAGAACGGAACGTTTGCTGCAACCACCAGGAACTGGGGCAACAGGCAGACGGCCGTCATATATAGAGCACCGAACATGGTCAAGCGAGTCAGAACGCCATCAATGTAGCGCGCAGACTGCTCACCTGGACGAATACCCGGAATAAAGGCACCGGACTTCTTCAGGTTTTCCGCTACGTCTTTCGGATTGAACATCAACGCCGTATAGAAGAAGCAGAAGAAAATAATCCCTGCACTAAACAGCAGAATATTCAACGGCTGACCAGGAGCGATCGACTGCGAGATGTCCTGCAACCAGCCCATACCTTCAGACTGACCGAACCAGGCACCCAACGAAGCCGGAAACAGCAAAATGCTGCTCGCGAAAATGGCAGGAATAACCCCGGCCATGTTCACTTTCAGCGGCAGGTGGCTGGTCTGCGCGGCAAAGACCTTGCGGCCCTGCTGACGCTTGGCGTAGTGAACAGCAATACGACGCTGGCCACGCTCAATGAACACCACAAAACCGATAATCGCTACTGCCAACAAACCGATGGCAACCAGGGCGAAGAT
The DNA here is from genome assembly GCF_013386245.1 of Pseudomonas sp. 21615526. Taxonomy (NCBI): domain Bacteria; kingdom Pseudomonadati; phylum Pseudomonadota; class Gammaproteobacteria; order Pseudomonadales; family Pseudomonadaceae; genus Pseudomonas; species Pseudomonas sp. 21615526. The sequence continues at coordinate 74,566 of NZ_JACAOM010000028.1, forward strand.
ATTGATATCACCCTGACGTGCAGACTCGAAAGACTGCCCAATCGCTCTCGGAAGACCGGCAACGATACCTGCGAAAATCAACATCGAGATACCGTTACCAACACCACGCTCAGTAATCTGCTCACCCAGCCACATCATGAACATCGCACCAGCCACAAATGTGGATACCGCGACGAAATGGAAGCCAAAGTCACCAGTGAACGCAACACCCTGCCCGGCCAGGCCAACGGACATGCCGATAGCCTGGACCAGGGCGAGGATGACAGTGCCGTAGCGGGTGTACTGGCTTATCTTGCGACGGCCAGCTTCACCTTCCTTCTTCAACTGCTCCAACTGCGGACTGACGGCGGTCATCAGTTGCATGATGATCGATGCCGAGATGTACGGCATGATCCCCAGTGCAAAGATGCTCATCCGTTCCAGCGCGCCGCCGGAAAACATGTTGAACAAGCTAAGAATGGTCCCCTCATTCTGTCGAAACAGGTCTGCGAGTCGGTCCGGGTTGATACCTGGAACCGGGATGTGTGCGCCTATTCGGTAGACGATAATCGCCAGGAACAGAAAACGCAGACGAGCCCAAAGTTCAGACATACCGCCTTTGCCGAGCGCTGAGAGAGCACCTTGCTTAGCCATTTATTCCTCGAACTTGCCGCCAGCTGCTTCGATAGCCGAACGCGCACCTTTGGTGGCGCCGATTCCCTTGCCGATAGTGACAGCGCGAGTCACTTCACCGGACAGCATGATTTTCACACGCTGTACGTTGACGTTGATCACGTTGGCATCTTTCAGGGTCTGCACGGTAACGATGTCGCCGTCCACTTTGGCCAGCTCGGACAGACGCACTTCTGCGCGGTCCATGGCTTTCAGGGAAACGAAACCGAACTTCGGCAGGCGACGATGCAGCGGCTGTTGACCGCCTTCAAAGCCTGGAGCGATGGTGCCACCGGAGCGGGAGGACTGACCTTTGTGGCCACGGCCACCGGTCTTGCCCAAACCACTACCGATACCACGGCCCGGACGATGCTTTTCGCGACGGGAACCCGGCGCTGGACTCAGATCATTGAGTTTCATCGAATTAACCCTCGACACGCAGCATGTAGTAAGCCTTGTTGATCATCCCGCGATTCTCAGGAGTATCAAGTACTTCTACAGTGTGACCGATGCGACGCAGACCCAAACCCTTAACGCACAATTTGTGGTTAGGGATGCGGCCGGTCATGCTTTTGATCAGCGTTACTTTAACGGTAGCCATGATCAGAAGATCTCCTTGACGCTTTTGCCACGCTTGGCGGCAATGGATTCAGGAGACTGCATTGCTTTCAAACCCTTGAAAGTGGCGTGAACCACGTTTACCGGGTTAGTCGAGCCGTAGCACTTGGCCAGAACGTTCTGAACGCCAGCAACTTCGAGGACAGCACGCATAGCGCCGCCAGCGATGATACCGGTACCTTCAGAGGCAGGCTGCATGTACACCTTCGAAGCGCCGTGAGCGGACTTCATTGCGTACTGCAGAGTGGTGCCGTTCAGATCAACTTGGATCATGTTGCGACGAGCAGCTTCCATTGCCTTCTGGATCGCAGCAGGCACTTCACGTGACTTGCCACGGCCGAAGCCAACGCGCCCTTTACCATCACCTACCACGGTCAACGCGGTGAAAGTGAAGATACGGCCGCCTTTAACGGTTTTGGCTACGCGGTTAACTTGAACCAGCTTCTCAATGTAGCCTTCGTCGCGCTTTTGGTCGTTATTTGACATAACTTAGAACTCCAGCCCAGCTTCACGAGCAGCATCAGCCAGCGCTTTCACGCGGCCGTGGTACTTGAAGCCAGAGCGGTCGAAAGCCACTTGCGAGACGCCGGCGGCCTTAGCACGCGTAGCGACCAGCTGGCCAACCTTAGTGGCCGCGTCGATGTTGCCAGTGGCACCATCACGCAGTTCTTTATCCAAAGTCGAGGCGCTTGCCAGGACTTTGTTGCCGTCGGCCGAGATGACCTGGGCGTAGATGTGCTGCGACGAGCGGAACACGCAGAGACGCACGACTTCGAGTTCGTGCATTTTCAGGCGTGCTTTGCGAGCGCGACGCAGTCGAGTAACTTTTTTGTCGGTCATTTGCTATGCCCTACTTCTTCTTGGCTTCTTTACGACGGACGACTTCGTCCGCGTAGCGCACACCTTTGCCTTTGTACGGCTCTGGTGGACGGAAGTCGCGGATCTCAGCGGCCACCTGACCTACCAGCTGCTTATCAATACCCTTGATCAGGATATCGGTTTGGCTAGGGGTCTCAGCGGTGATGCCTTCCGGCAGTTCGTAATCCACTGGGTGCGAGAAGCCAAGGGCCAGGTTCAGAACCGTGCCTTTTGCTTGCGCTTTGTAACCAACACCGACCAGCTGGAGCTTGCGCTCGAAGCCTTGGCTTACGCCTTGGACCATGTTGTTTACCAACGCACGAGTGGTACCGGCCATTGCGCGAGTTTGTTGATCGCCATTGCGAGCAGCGAAACGCAGCTCACCAGCTTCTTCAACGATCTCAACGGACGAATGGATGTTCAGTTCCAGAGTGCCCTTGGCACCCTTCACCGAAAGCTGTTGGCCTGCGAATTTTACTTCGACACCGGCTGGCAGCTTAACGGGGTTCTTAGCGACGCGTGACATGCTTATCCCCCCTTAGAACACAGTGCAAAGAACTTCGCCGCCGACACCGGCAGCGCGCGCAGCACGATCCGTCATCACACCTTTGTTGGTGGAGACGATAGACACACCGAGACCGCCACGAACTTTTGGCAGATCATCAACGGACTTGTACTGACGCAGGCCTGGACGGCTAACGCGCTTCACTTCTTCGATGACCGGACGGCCTTCGAAGTACTTCAGCTCGATGGACAGCAGTGGTTTGATTTCGCTGCTGATCTGATAACCCGCAATGTAGCCTTCGTCTTTCAGGACTTTGGCAACAGCAACCTTCAACGTGGAAGATGGCATGCTTACGACGGACTTTTCAGCCATCTGGGCATTACGGATACGAGTTAGCATGTCCGCTAACGGGTCCTGCATACTCATGGCTAGACGCTCCTAATACAAAAAAATTAGCCTTGCGGCCATTACGTGTCGCCGAGAATCTCCGAGCACAAAACACACGGGCTCAGGCGAGCCGCGTATTTTAGACACACTCCGGAAATGAAACAAGCCCCAAAAGGGGCTTGTTCCAGATTCTAGGCCACCGGTGGTCAGTATCTTGCGATCCTGGCCACCGAGACTTCGAACGTACTTACCAGCTGGCTTTAACCAGACCTGGTACGTCACCACGCATTGCCGCTTCACGCAGTTTGTTACGGCCGAGGCCGAACTTGCGGTAAACGCCGTGTGGACGACCGGTCAGGCGGCAGCGGTTACGCATGCGCGAAGCGCTTGCGTCACGTGGCTGCTTCTGCAGAGCAACTGTAGCTTCCCAACGTGCTTCTGGACTTGCGTTCAGATCAACGATGATTGCTTTCAGTGCTGCACGCTTCTTGGCGTACTTGGCAACCGTGAGCTGACGCTTCAGCTCGCGGTTTTTCATGCTCATCTTGGCCATGGTCCTACTCCAATCAGTTGCGGAACGGGAATTTGAACGCACGCAGCAGAGCGCGGCCTTCATCATCGTTCTTGGCAGTGGTGGTCAGGGTGATGTCCAGACCGCGGAGAGCATCGATCTTGTCGTAGTCGATTTCCGGGAAGATGATCTGCTCTTTAACGCCCATGCTGTAGTTACCACGACCATCGAAGGACTTGGCATTCAGGCCGCGGAAGTCGCGGACCCGAGGCAGGGAGATCGACAGCAGACGATCCAGGAATTCGTACATACGCTCACGGCGCAGAGTCACTTTGACGCCGATCGGCCATCCTTCACGGACTTTAAAGCCAGCGATGGATTTACGAGCGTAGGTCACAACGACTTTTTGGCCGGTGATCTTTTCCAGGTCAGCAACAGCGTGCTCGATGACTTTTTTGTCGCCGATCGCTTCGCCCAGACCCATGTTCAGGGTGATTTTGGTAACGCGCGGAACTTCCATCACGTTCGAAAGCTTAAGTTCTTCCTTAAGTTTCGGTGCGATTTCCTTCCGGTAAATCTCTTTTAGTCGTGCCATGGTCTTCTACCTAGCAGTGTTCAAGCATCAACCGCTTTTTGGGTCGACTTGAAGACACGAATTTTCTTACCTTCTTCTACTTTGAAACCAACGCGGTCAGCCTTGTTGGTTTCGCCGTTGAAGATGGCGACGTTAGAAGCGTGCAGTGGCGCTTCTTTCTCGACGATACCGCCTTGTACGCCCGACATCGGGTTAGGCTTGGTATGACGCTTGACCAGGTTCAGACCACTAACGACCAGACGGTCATCAGCAAGAACCTTCAGCACCTTACCGCGCTTACCTTTGTCTTTGCCGGCGATCACGATGATCTCGTCGTCACGACGAATCTTTTGCATGTCGGATCTCCTTACAGCACTTCTGGGGCGAGCGAGACGATCTTCATGAACTTCTCAGTACGAAGTTCACGGGTCACTGGCCCAAAGATACGGGTGCCGATCGGCTCTTGCTTGTTGTTCAGAAGAACAGCAGCGTTGCCATCAAAGCGGATAATGGAGCCATCTGCACGGCGTACGCCGTGACGAGTGCGGACTACAACAGCAGTCATCACTTGGCCTTTTTTCACTTTACCGCGAGGAATTGCTTCCTTCACGGTAACTTTGATGATGTCACCGATACCAGCGTAACGACGATGGGAGCCACCCAGCACCTTGATGCACATAACGCGGCGTGCGCCGCTGTTATCGGCCACATCGAGCATGGATTGAGTCTGAATCATATAATTTCTCCGACCCCTAGTCCTTAGACTTCCACAGCGCGTTCGAGAACATCAACCAGGGCCCAAGACTTGGTCTTGGCCAACGGACGAGTTTCACGAATAGTGACTTTGTCGCCGATGTGGCACTGGTTGGTTTCGTCGTGCGCGTGCAGCTTAGTCGAACGCTTAACGTATTTACCGTAGATCGGGTGCTTAACGCGACGCTCGATCAAAACGGTGATGGTTTTGTCCATCTTGTCGCTGACAACACGGCCAGTCAGCGTACGGACAGTCTTTTCGGCTTCAGCCATGATCACTTACCTGCCTGCTGGTTGAGCACAGTCTTCACGCGAGCAATGTCACGCTTAACTTGCGAGAGCAGATGAGACTGCCCCAACTGGCCAGTTGCTTTCTGCATACGCAGATTGAACTGGTCGCGCAGCAGGCCGAGCAGTTGCTCGTTCAGCTGCTGTGCGGATTTTTCACGAAGTTCATTCGCTTTCATCACATCACCGTCCGTTTAACAAAGGAGGTGGCGAGCGGCAGCTTTGCAGCAGCCAGGGCGAAAGCCTCACGCGCCAGCTCTTCAGTAACACCCTCGATTTCATACAGGACTTTGCCTGGCTGAATCTGGGCAACCCAATATTCCACGTTACCCTTACCTTTACCCATCCGAACTTCGAGGGGCTTTTTGGAGATAGGCTTGTCCGGGAATACACGGATCCAGATCTTGCCGCCACGTTTAACGTGACGGGTCAGTGCACGACGCGCTGACTCGATCTGACGAGCGGTGAGACGACCACGAGCTACAGACTTCAGCGCATATTCGCCGAAGCTGACTTTGCTACCGCGCTGAGCCAGACCACGGTTGTGGCCTGTCATCTGCTTGCGGAACTTCGTACGCTTTGGTTGCAACATTTGGCGTACCCCTTACTTAGCAGCTTTTTTACGAGGCGCTGGTGCTTGTGGTTTCAGTTCTTCTTGGCGACCACCAATTACTTCGCCTTTGAAGATCCAAACCTTTACACCGATCACACCGTAGGTGGTGTGAGCTTCGTAGTTGGCATAGTCGATGTCGGCACGCAGGGTGTGCAGTGGCACACGACCTTCGCGATACCATTCAGTACGTGCGATTTCAGCACCGCCGAGACGACCGCTCACTTGGATTTTGATGCCTTTGGCACCAATGCGCATGGCGTTCTGTACTGCGCGCTTCATAGCGCGACGGAACATAACGCGACGCTCCAGCTGCTGAGCTACGCTCTGCGCAACCAGCATACCGTCGAGCTCCGGCTTGCGGATCTCTTCGATATTGATGTGCACAGGCACACCCATTTGCTTGGTCAGGTCCTGACGCAGTTTCTCAACATCTTCACCTTTCTTCCCGATAACGATACCTGGACGAGCGGTGTGGATGGTGATACGTGCAGTTTGAGCAGGACGATGGATATCGATACGGCTCACGGACGCGCTTTTTAGTTTGTCTTGGAGATACTCACGCACCTTCAGATCAGCGAACAAGTAGTCCGCATAAGTCCGACCGTCTGCGTACCAGACGGAGGTGTGCTCCTTGACGATTCCCAGGCGAATGCCAATGGGATGTACTTTCTGACCCATCTCTTCGACTCCGTTACTTGTCAGCAACCTTGACAGTGATATGGCAAGACCGCTTGACGATGCGATCAGCTCGGCCTTTGGCACGAGGCATGATGCGCTTCAGCGAACGCCCTTCGTTGACGAAAACGGTGCTGACCTTCAGGTCATCAACGTCTGCGCCTTCGTTGTGCTCGGCGTTGGCTACGGCCGACTCCAGCACTTTCTTGATGATCTCGGCGGCTTTCTTACTGCTGAAAGCCAACAGGTTGAGCGCTTCGCCCACCTTCTTCCCGCGGATCTGGTCGGCGACCAAGCGGGCTTTCTGGGCGGAGATTCGAGCGCCCGACAACTTAGCGGCTACTTCCATCGTTCCTTACCCCTTAACGCTTGGCTTTCTTGTCTGCCACGTGCCCACGATATGTGCGGGTACCGGCAAACTCGCCTAGTTTGTGGCCGACCATGTCTTCGTTCACGAGAACTGGAACATGTTGACGACCGTTATGCACTGCAATGGTCAGACCGACCATTTGTGGCAGGATCATCGAACGACGCGACCAGGTTTTCACCGGTTTGCGATCGTTCTTTTCCGCCGCCACTTCGATCTTCTTCAGTAGGTGAAGATCAATAAAAGGACCTTTTTTCAGAGAACGTGGCACTGTCGTATCCCTCTATTTACTTGCGACGACGGACGATCATTTTGTCGGTACGCTTATTACCACGAGTCTTCGCGCCCTTAGTCGGGAAGCCCCATGGCGATACCGGATGACGACCACCAGAGGTACGACCTTCACCACCACCGTGTGGGTGGTCAACCGGGTTCATGGCAACACCACGAACGGTTGGGCGAACGCCACGCCAGCGTTTGGCACCAGCTTTACCCAGCGAACGCAGGCTGTGCTCGGAGTTCGAGACTTCGCCCAGGGTCGCACGGCATTCAGCCAATACTTTACGCATTTCACCAGAGCGCAGACGCAGGGTCACGTAGACACCTTCACGAGCGATCAGCTGAGCCGAAGCACCAGCGGAACGAGCGATTTGCGCGCCTTTACCCGGCTTCAATTCGATGCCGTGTACGGTGCTACCAACTGGAATGTTGCGCAGTTGCAGAGCGTTGCCCGGCTTGATCGGTGCCAAAGCACCTGCGATCAGCTGGTCACCAGCACTCACGCCTTTAGGGGCGATGATGTAGCGACGCTCGCCATCTGCGTACAGCAGCAGAGCGATGTGAGCAGTACGGTTTGGATCGTATTCGATACGCTCGACAGTGGCAGCGATGCCATCTTTGTCGTTGCGACGGAAGTCGACCAGACGATAATGCTGCTTATGGCCACCACCGATGTGACGAGTGGTAATACGACCATTGTTGTTACGACCACCAGTCTTCGATTTCTTCTCGAGCAGCGGTGCGTGAGGAGCGCCTTTATGCAGCTCCTGGTTGACCACCTTGACCACAAAACGGCGGCCAGGGGAAGTCGGTTTGCATTTAACGATTGCCATGATGCACCCCTTCCTTACTCAGCACTGCTGCTGAAATCGAGATCTTGGCCTGGCTGAAGGGAGATAACTGCCTTCTTCCAGTCATTACGCTTGCCCAGACCGCGAGCAGTGCGCTTGCTCTTACCCAGAACATTCAGGGTAGTAACACGCTCTACTTTCACGCTGAACAGGCTTTCGACGGCCTTCTTGATTTCCAGCTTGGTTGCGTCAGTTGCAACCTTGAAAACGAACTGGCCTTTCTTGTCAGCCAGAACCGTAGCCTTTTCGGAAACGTGCGGGCCAAGCAGAACTTTAAATACGCGTTCCTGGTTCATCCCAGCAGCTCCTCGAATTTCTTCACGGCCGACACAGTGATCAACACCTTGTCGTATGCGATCAGACTAACTGGATCGGAACCTTGCACGTCACGTACATCAACGTGTGGCAGGTTGCGAGCAGCCAGGTACAGGTTCTGATCAACAGCTTCAGACACGATCAGGACGTCAGTCAGGCCCATGCCGTTCAGCTTGTTCAGCAGATCTTTGGTTTTCGGCGCTTCAACAGCGAAGTCCTGAACCACGACCAGACGATCAGTACGCACGAGTTCAGCAAGGATGGAGCGCAGTGCTGCGCGATACATCTTCTTGTTGAGCTTCTGGGTGTGATCCTGTGGACGTGCTGCGAAAGTGGTACCGCCGCCACGCCAGATTGGGCTACGGATAGTACCGGCACGAGCGCGGCCAGTACCTTTCTGACGCCAAGGGCGCTTACCGCCACCACGAACGTCGGAACGGGTCTTTTGCTGCTTGCTACCTTGACGGCCGCCGGCCATGTAGGCCACGACTGCTTGGTGAACCAGCGTCTCGTTGAATTCGCCGCCAAATGTCAGTTCGGAAACTTCGATCGCTTGAGCGTCATTTACGTTTAATTGCATGTCAGCTTCCCCTTAACCGCGAGCCTTGGCCGCTGGACGTACAACCAGGTTGCCGCCAGTAGCGCCAGGAACAGCACCCTTGACCAACAACAGATTGCGTTCAGCGTCGACGCGCACTACTTCGAGGGACTGCACGGTCACGCGCTCAGCGCCCATATGACCGGACATTTTTTTGCCCTTGAATACACGACCAGGAGTCTGGCACTGGCCAATAGAGCCCGGGACGCGGTGGGAAACGGAGTTACCGTGAGTGTTGTCTTGGCCACGGAAATTCCAACGCTTGATCGTACCCTGGAAGCCTTTACCCTTGGACTGACCGGTTACATCAACCAGTTGACCAGCGGCGAAGATTTCAGCGTTGATCAGATCGCCAGCCTGGTAGTCGCCGTCTTCAAGACGGAACTCCATGACAGTACGACCAGCTGCAACGTTTGCTTTAGCGAAGTGACCTGCTTGAGCAGCAGTCACACGCGAAGCACGACGCTCGCCGACAGTGACTTGCACTGCACGATAGCCATCGGTTTCTTCAGTTTTAAACTGGGTGACGCGATTCGGTTCGATCTCAATGACCGTGACCGGAATGGAGACACCTTCTTCGGTGAAAATACGGGTCATACCGCATTTACGACCGACTACACCAATAGTCATGTTGTAAACCTCATGAGTGTACGGGGCTTTCACCCGCTATGGCCGCCCATTTCAGAGCGTTACACGACTAAGACCCAAGTCTTAGCCGAGGCTGATCTGTACTTCCACACCGGCCGCCAGATCAAGCTTCATAAGTGCATCAACGGTTTTATCCGTTGGCAGGACGATGTCCAGCACGCGCTTATGAGTACGGATCTCGTACTGGTCACGCGCGTCTTTGTTGACGTGCGGGGAGACCAGAACGGTGAACCGCTCTTTACGGGTAGGCAGTGGAATTGGACCACGCACTTGAGCACCAGTACGTTTCGCGGTTTCCACGATTTCCTGGGTGGATTGGTCGATCAGTTTGTGGTCAAAAGCCTTCAACCTGATACGAATTTGCTGATTTGCCATTGGATTTCAGACTCCGGCTGCTATTCCCAGCGAGCGCAACACGCCCGTTAAAAGGAGGCGCAATTCTATAGACGCCCCATATGGGTGTCAACTCAATAAAAAAGCCCCCGCTGAGCGGGGGCTTTTTCAAGTCATCACTTATTAAGCGATGATTTTGGCTACGACGCCAGCGCCGACGGTACGACCGCCTTCACGGATAGCGAAACGCAGACCATCTTCCATTGCGATGGTTTTGATCAGGGTGACAACCATTTTGATGTTGTCGCCTGGCATTACCATTTCAACGCCTTCCGGCAGTTCGCAGTTACCGGTCACGTCAGTGGTCCGGAAGTAGAACTGTGGACGGTAGCCTTTGAAGAACGGAGTGTGACGACCGCCTTCTTCTTTGCTCAACACGTACACTTCAGCTTCGAAGGTAGTGTGCGGCTTAACCGAACCTGGCTTGACCAGAACCTGGCCACGCTCAACGTCGTCACGCTTGGTACCACGCAGCAGAACGCCGCAGTTCTCGCCTGCACGACCTTCGTCGAGCAGTTTACGGAACATTTCAACACCGGTGCAGGTGGTGACAGTAGTGTCACGCAGACCAACGATTTCCAGTGGATCTTGAACCTTAACGATACCGCGCTCGATACGACCAGTCACAACAGTACCACGACCGGAGATCGAGAATACGTCTTCGATTGGCATCAGGAACGGCTTGTCGATAACACGAACTGGATCTGGGATGTAGCTGTCCAGAGTCTCAACCAGTTTACGAACGGCAGTGGTGCCCATTTCGTTGTCGTCAAGACCGTCCAGAGCCATACGAGCAGAACCGATGATGATCGGAGTGTCGTCGCCTGGGAAGTCGTAAGTGCTCAGCAGATCGCGCACTTCCATCTCAACCAGTTCCAGCAGCTCAGCGTCGTCTACCAGGTCAGCCTTGTTCAGGAAAACCACGATGTACGGAACGCCTACCTGACGGGACAGCAGGATGTGCTCACGGGTTTGTGGCATCGGACCATCAGCGGCCGAGCAAACCAGGATCGCGCCGTCCATCTGGGCAGCACCGGTGATCATGTTCTTCACATAGTCAGCGTGACCTGGGCAGTCAACGTGAGCGTAGTGACGGATCAGCGAGTTGTATTCAACGTGCGCGGTGTTGATGGTGATACCACGAGCTTTTTCTTCTGGTGCGCTGTCGATCTTGTCGAAGTCAACACGAGCCGAACCGAAAACTTCGGAGCAGACGCGAGTCAGAGCAGCGGTCAGAGTGGTTTTACCGTGGTCAACGTGGCCGATAGTGCCAACGTTTACGTGCGGTAGGGAACGATCAAATTTTTCTTTAGCCACGACAATTAACTCCTTGCCTAAAGGACTGAATCAGCCTTGTTTTTTGGATACAGTTTCAGCGATGTGCGCCGGAGCTGTGTTGTATTTTTTGAATTCCATAGAGTAGCTTGCGCGACCCTGAGACATGGAACGAACGTCGGTCGCATAACCGAACATCTCGCCCAACGGAACCTCGGCACGAATCACTTTGCCGGAAACCGTATCTTCCATACCCAAGATCATGCCGCGACGACGGTTAAGGTCGCCCATCACGTCACCCATGTAGTCTTCAGGCGTAACGACTTCTACTGCCATGATTGGCTCAAGCAACTCACCACCGCCCTTCTGGGCCAGTTGCTTGGTAGCCATGGAAGCAGCCACCTTAAACGCCATCTCGTTGGAGTCGACGTCGTGGTAAGAACCGTCAAAAACGGTCGCCTTCAGGCCGATGAGCGGATAGCCGGCAACAACACCGTTCTTCATCTGCTCTTCGATACCCTTCTGGATAGCCGGGATGTATTCCTTAGGAACAACACCGCCCACTACTTCGTTCACGAATTGCAGACCTTCCTGACCTTCATCAGCAGGAGCAAAACGGATCCAGCAATGGCCGAACTGGCCACGACCGCCGGACTGACGAACGAATTTGCCTTCGATTTCGCAGTTCTTCGTGATGCGCTCACGATAGGAAACCTGAGGCTTACCGATGTTGGCTTCGACGTTGAACTCACGGCGCATCCGGTCAACCAGGATGTCCAGGTGAAGCTCGCCCATGCCGGAGATGATCGTTTGACCAGTCTCTTCATCAGTCTTGACGCGGAAAGATGGATCTTCCTGAGCAAGCTTGCCCAGAGCGATACCCATTTTTTCCTGGTCATCCTTGGTCTTAGGCTCAACGGCAACCGAAATAACCGGCTCCGGGAAGTCCATGCGAACCAGGATGATTGGCTTGGCAGCGTCGCACAAGGTCTCACCAGTGGTGACGTCCTTCATGCCGATCAGGGCCGCGATGTCACCAGCGCGTACTTCCTTGATCTCTTCACGGGCGTTTGCGTGCATTTGCACCATACGACCCACACGCTCTTTCTTGCCTTTAACCGAGTTGATCACGCCGTCGCCGGAGGCCAACACGCCCGAGTAAACGCGGACGAAGGTCAAAGTACCCACGAATGGGTCAGTAGCGATCTTGAACGCCAGAGCCGAGAACGGCTCGCTGTCATCGGCGTGACGCTCCATCTCTTCTTCCTCGTTATCAGGGTTGGTACCCTTGATAGCAGGAATGTCGGTTGGAGCAGGCAGGTAGTCGATAACGGCGTCGAGAACCAGGGGAACACCCTTGTTCTTGAAGGAAGAACCGCAAACAGCCAGAACGATCTCACCAGCAATAGTACGCTGACGCAGAGCGGCCTTGATTTCCACGTTGGTGAGTTCTTCACCTTCGAGGTACTTGTTCATCAGCTCTTCGCTGGCTTCGGCAGCAGCCTCAACCATGTTGTTACGCCACTCGTCAGCCAGCTCCTGCAGTTCTGCAGGGATAGGCTTACGAACAGGAACCATGCCTTTGTCAGCGTCATTCCAGTAAACAGCTTCCATGTTGATCAGATCGATCTGACCCTGGAAGTTGTCTTCGGAACCGATAGCCAACTGGATTGGCACCGGAGTGTGACCCAGACGCTGTTTGATCTGACCGATCACGCGCAGGAAGTTGGCACCAGCACGGTCCATCTTGTTTACGTAAACAAGACGTGGAACGCCGTACTTGTTGGCCTGACGCCATACGGTTTCCGACTGAGGCTCAACACCCGAAGTACCGCAGAACACAACGACAGCGCCGTCGAGTACGCGCAGGGAACGCTCAACTTCAATGGTGAAGTCTACGTGGCCCGGGGTATCGATTACGTTGAAGCGGTGCTCGTCCTTGTACTGCTTCTCGGAACCTTTCCAGAAGGCGGTAATAGCAGCAGAAGTAATGGTAATACCACGCTCCTGCTCCTGAACCATCCAGTCTGTGGTCGCGGCGCCGTCATGCACCTCGCCCATTTTGTGACTTTTGCCGGTGTAAAACAGTACGCGCTCGGTGGTGGTGGTTTTACCAGCATCCACGTGAGCAACGATACCGATGTTACGGTAGCGGCTAATCGGAGTAGTACGAGCCATAAAGCCCTCGCAAAATTAGTGAAGCTAGAATTAGAAGCGGTAGTGCGAGAAAGCTTTGTTGGCTTCAGCCATACGGTGCACGTCTTCACGCTTCTTAACAGCAGCACCTTTACCTTCAGCAGCGTCCAACAGTTCGCCAGCCAAACGCAGGGCCATAGACTTCTCGCCGCGCTTACGGGCGAAGTCTACCAACCAGCGCATTGCCAAAGCGTTACGACGGGACGGGCGAACTTCAACCGGAACCTGGTAAGTAGCACCGCCTACACGGCGCGACTTCACTTCGACCAGCGGAGCGATGGCGTCGAGAGCTTTCTCGAAGATTTCCAGGGGGTCGCTGTTCTTGCGCTCTTTAACCTTTTCCAGCGCGCCATAAACGATACGCTCGGCAACGGCTTTCTTGCCGCTTTCCATTACGTGGTTCATGAACTTGGCCAGGATTTGGCTTCCGTATTTTGGATCGTCAAGCACTTCGCGCTTGGCTGCTACGCGTCTTCTTGGCATGGATAAGCCCTCAAACGGTCTTCAGGTTCGCTCGGAATCGGTGCCCTTTCGGGACGCCTCCGACCTTACTCTTATCGACTCAGAAAATAAGATGATTCAGTTTTACAAAAAGCCGCTACTACTTAGGCTTCTTGGTACCGTACTTCGAACGACCCTGGTTACGACCTTTAACGCCGGAAGTATCCAAGGAGCCGCGTACGGTGTGGTAACGAACACCTGGCAAGTCTTTTACACGACCGCCGCGGATCAGTACCACGCTGTGCTCTTGCAGGTTGTGACCTTCACCGCCGATGTACGAGGAAACCTCGAAACCGTTGGTCAGGCGCACACGGCATACTTTACGCAGTGCCGAGTTAGGTTTTTTCGGCGTAGTGGTATACACGCGAGTGCATACGCCACGACGTTGCGGGCAGTTCTGCAGCGCAGGCACGTCGGATTTCTCGACGATACGCTTACGCGGCTGACGTACCAGCTGGTTGATAGTTGCCATCTACTAGCTCCACTGTTGTCTTGCGACGCTATTGTCTTGCAAGAAAAGCAAAATGGCAGGAACGAATTCCCGCCAAATTTAGGGGTACAAGAGTCTAAAGAGGATCTTGTCCCCAGTCAAGGCAAGGCCCCGACCTCCCCTTCCATCGAACCGGGACAAATCTGTCTCGATCCGACGAACGGGGCTGCCAGGGCCCGGTCTTATTTACCGCAGAACTCAGTTACCGCTTGAGTTCAGCGCTTCGGTCAGTGCAGCTTCCACTTCACTGGCGCTTACGCGCAACGGCTTGTCGAGTTCACGGCGACGCTTACGCTCGCTGTGGTAGGCCAAACCGGTACCGGCCGGGATCAGACGACCCACAACCACGTTTTCTTTCAGGCCGCGCAGGTAATCGCGCTTGCCGGTTACCGCTGCTTCGGTCAGTACGCGAGTGGTCTCCTGGAAGGAGGCCGCCGAGATGAACGACTCAGTGGACAACGACGCCTTGGTGATACCCAGCAACACACGAGTGAACTTGGAAACGAATTTCTCGTCGTTCGCCAGGCGCTCGTTCTCTACCAGTACGTGAGTCAGTTCCATCTGGTCGCCCTTGATGAAACTCGAATCGCCGGATTCAGCGATTTCAACTTTACGCAGCATCTGACGCAGGATGGTCTCGATGTGCTTATCGTTGATCTTCACGCCTTGCAGACGGTAAACGTCCTGGATCTCGTTAACGATGTACTTGGCCAGCGCACTCACACCCAGCAGACGCAGGATGTCGTGTGGATCGCTCGGGCCGTCGGAGATAACTTCGCCGCGGTTTACCTGTTCGCCTTCGAAGACGTTCAGGTGACGCCACTTCGGAATCAGCTCTTCGTACGGATCGCTACCGTCGTTCGGGGTGATAACCAGGCGGCGCTTGCCCTTGGTCTCTTTACCGAACGCGATGGTGCCGCTGACTTCAGCCAGAATCGACGCTTCTTTCGGACGACGAGCTTCGAACAAATCGGCAACACGCGGCAGACCACCGGTGATGTCACGGGTCTTCGAAGTTTCTTGCGGGATACGAGCGATAACATCACCGATCGCGATCTTCGCACCATCCGCAACACCGACCAGGGCGTTGGCTGGCAGGAAGTACTGAGCGATAACGTCAGTGCCTGGCAGCAACAGATCCTTGCCGTTGTCATCAACCATCTTCACGGCAGGACGGATATCTTTGCCTGCAGCTGGACGGTCTTTGGCGTCGAGTACTTCAATGTTGGTCATACCGGTCAATTCGTCAGTCTGACGCTTGATCGTGATGCCTTCTTCCATGCCCACGTAGGTCACGGTACCTTTCATTTCGGTAACGATTGGGTGAGTGTGTGGATCCCACTTGGCCACGATTGCGCCAGCGTCGACCTTGTCACCTTCTTTAACCGAAATCACAGCACCGTACGGCAGCTTGTAACGCTCACGCTCACGACCGTAGTCATCAGCGATTGCCAGCTCACCGGAACGGGACACAGCAACCAGGTGGCCATCCACTCGCTCAACGTGCTTCAGGTTGTGCAGACGGACGGTACCGCCATTCTTCACCTGAACGCTGTCGGCTGCGGAGGTCCGGCTTGCCGCACCACCGATGTGGAACGTACGCATGGTCAGCTGGGTACCCGGCTCACCGATGGACTGGGCAGCGATAACGCCGACCGCTTCACCGATGTTCACCTGGTGACCACGAGCCAAGTCACGGCCGTAGCACTTGGCGCAAATGCCATAGCGGGTTTCGCAGCTGATCGGCGAGCGAACAATCACTTCGTCGATGCTGTTGAGTTCGATGAACTCGACCCACTTCTCGTCTACCAGGGTGCCGGCAGGAACGATGACTTCCTCGGTACCTGGCTTGAATACGTCACGGGCGATTACTCGACCCAATACGCGCTCACCCAACGGCTCTACAACGTCGCCGCCTTCGATGTGCGGAGTCATCAGCAGACCGTGTTCGGTGCCGCAGTCAACTTCAGTCACAACCAAGTCTTGCGCAACGTCTACCAGACGACGAGTCAGGTAACCGGAGTTAGCGGTTTTCAACGCGGTATCCGCCAGACCTTTACGAGCACCGTGAGTCGAGATGAAGTACTGAAGTACGCTCAAACCTTCACGGAAGTTCGCAGTAATCGGCGTTTCGATGATGGAACCGTCCGGCTTGGCCATCAGGCCACGCATACCGGCGAGCTGACGGATCTGCGCAGCAGAACCCCGTGCGCCCGAGTCGGCCATCATGTACATCGAGTTGAACGACTCTTGATCGACTTCCACGCCATGACGGTCGATAACACGCTCTTTCGAGAGGTTCGACATCATCGCCTTCGACACTTCGTCGTTGGCCTTGGACCAAAGGTCGATCACTTTGTTGTACTTCTCGCCCTGGGTTACCAGGCCGGAGGCGTACTGGCTTTCGATCTCTTTCACTTCATCGGTGGCAGCACCGATGATGGCGGCTTTCTCGTCCGGGATAACGAAGTCGTTAACACCGATGGAAACGCCGGAAATGGTCGAATAAGCAAAACCGGTGTACATCAACTGGTCAGCGAAGATAACGGTCTCTTTCAAACCAACCACGCGGTAGCACTGGTTGATCAGCTTGGAGATCGCCTTTTTCTTCATTGGCTGGTTGACCACGTCGTACGACAGGCCAGGCGGAACAACCTGGAACAGCAGCGCACGGCCGACAGTGGTGTCGACAATACGGGTGTTCTTGACGCTGCCACCGTCACGATCGTTGATAGTTTCGTGGATGCGGACTTTAACCTTGGCGTGCAGTGCGGCTTCGCCGGCACGGAACACACGGTCAACTTCCTGCAGATCCGCGAACACACGACCTTCGCCCTTGGCGTTGATCGCTTCACGAGTCATGTAGTACAGACCCAATACAACGTCCTGCGACGGAACGATGATTGGCTCACCGTTGGCTGGCGACAGAATGTTGTTGGTCGACATCATCAACGCACGCGCTTCCAGCTGGGCTTCCAGCGTCAGCGGTACGTGCACGGCCATTTGGTCGCCGTCGAAGTCGGCGTTGTACGCAGCACAGACCAGCGGGTGCAGCTGGATAGCCTTACCTTCGATCAGTACTGGTTCAAACGCCTGGATACCCAGACGGTGAAGGGTCGGTGCACGGTTGAGGAGAACCGGGTGTTCACGGATCACTTCAGCGAGAACGTCCCAAACCTCTGGCAGCTCGCGCTCGACCATTTTCTTGGCAGCTTTGATGGTGGTCGCGAGACCACGCATTTCCAGCTTGCCGAAAATGAACGGCTTGAACAGCTCGAGAGCCATCTTCTTCGGCAGACCGCACTGGTGCAGACGCAGGGTCGGGCCTACGGTAATTACCGAACGACCGGAGTAGTCAACACGCTTACCGAGCAAGTTCTGACGGAAACGACCCTGCTTACCCTTGATCATGTCAGCCAGGGATTTCAGAGGACGCTTGTTCGAACCGGTGATAGCGCGGCCACGACGACCGTTGTCGAGCAGGGCATCGACAGCTTCCTGCAACATACGCTTTTCGTTGCGCACGATGATGTCCGGAGCGGACAGGTCGAGCAGACGCTTCAAGCGGTTGTTACGGTTGATCACGCGACGGTACAGGTCGTTGAGGTCGGAAGTCGCGAAGCGACCACCATCCAACGGTACCAGCGGACGCAGGTCTGGCGGCAGAACCGGCAGAACGGTCAGCACCATCCACTCTGGCAAGTTGCCGGAACCCTGGAAGGCTTCCATCAACTTCAGACGCTTGGACAGTTTCTTGATCTTGGTTTCGGAGTTGGTTTGCGGAATTTCTTCACGCAGACGGCCAATCTCGTGTTCCAGGTCGATAGCGTGCAGCAGTTCGCGGACAGCTTCGGCACCCATGCGGGCATCGAAATCGTCGCCGAACTCTTCCAGCGCTTCGAAATACTGCTCGTCGTTCAGCAGCTGACCCTTTTCAAGGGTGGTCATGCCTGGATCGATAACGACATAGCTCTCGAAGTAGAGAACGCGTTCGATATCACGCAGGGTCATGTCCATCAGCAAGCCGATACGGGACGGCAATGATTTCAGGAACCAGATGTGGGCAACCGGCGAAGCCAGCTCGATGTGCGCCATGCGCTCACGACGAACCTTGGCCAGTGCAACTTCAACGCCGCACTTCTCGCAGATCACACCACGGTGCTTCAAGCGCTTGTACTTACCGCACAGGCACTCGTAATCCTTTACCGGGCCAAAGATCTTGGCGCAGAACAGGCCGTCACGCTCTGGTTTGAACGTACGGTAGTTGATGGTTTCCGGCTTTTTAACTTCACCGAACGACCACGAACGGATCATCTCAGGCGATGCCAACCCAATACGGATGGCGTCGAACTCTTCGACTTGACCCTGGTTTTTCAGCAAATTCAGTAGGTCTTTCAAGGCCTTTCCTCCTGGCGGAGCAGAGAGCGGGCTAAACAGCCCCGCTCTCGATTCGCGTCACGTGTTATTCGGTTTCCAGATCGATATCGATGCCGAGGGAACGAATTTCTTTGATCAACACGTTGAAAGACTCGGGCATGCCCGGCTCCATACGGTGATCGCCGTCCACGATGTTTTTGTACATCTTGGTCCGACCGTTCACATCGTCCGACTTCACTGTGAGCATTTCTTGCAGAGTGTAAGCAGCACCGTATGCTTCCAGTGCCCAGACCTCCATCTCCCCGAAACGCTGACCACCGAACTGAGCCTTACCACCCAGCGGCTGCTGGGTAACCAGGCTGTACGAACCGGTAGAACGAGCGTGCATCTTGTCGTCTACCAAGTGGTTCAGCTTCAGCATGTACATGTAGCCAACAGTAACCGGGCGCTCAAACTTGTTGCCGGTACGGCCGTCGAACAGCTGCATCTGGCCGCTTTCTGGCAGGTCTGCCAGTTTCAGCATGGCCTTGATTTCGCTTTCCTTGGCACCGTCGAACACCGGGGTAGCCATTGGAACGCCGCCGCGCAGGTTCTTCGCCAGATCCAGGATTTCCTGGTCGGAGAAGGTGTCCAGCTCTTCGTTGCGACCGCCGATCTCGTTGTAGATCTCGTGCAGGAACTTGCGCAGGTCTGCGACCTTGCGCTGCTCTTCGATCATACGGTTGATCTTCTCGCCCAGACCTTTGGCCGCGAGGCCCAGGTGGGTTTCAAGGATCTGACCAACGTTCATACGCGAAGGTACGCCCAACGGGTTGAGGACGACATCGACCGGGGTGCCATTGGCATCGTGCGGCATGTCTTCAACCGGCATGATCACGGAGACCACACCTTTGTTACCGTGACGACCGGCCATCTTGTCGCCCGGCTGGATGCGGCGACGGATTGCCAGGTAAACCTTGACGATTTTCAGCACGCCTGGAGCCAGGTCATCGCCCTGCTGCAGCTTGCGCTTCTTGTCTTCGAACTTGTCGTCCAGCAGACGGCGACGATCGACGATGTAGGCCTGGGCCTTCTCGAGCTGCTCGTTCAGAGCATCTTCAGCCATGCGCAGTTTGAACCACTGCCCGTGCTCAAGACCGTCGAGTACTTCGTCGGTGATGTCCTGACCTTTCTTCAGACCTGCGCCGCCTTCAGCCTTGTGGCCTACCAGGGCGGAACGCAGACGTTCGAAGGTCGCGCCTTCAACGATACGGAACTCTTCGTTCAGATCCTTGCGGATCTCGTCGAGTTGGGTCTTCTCGATGGACAGCGCACGAGCATCACGCTCAACGCCGTCACGGGTGAAGACCTGTACGTCGATGACAGTGCCCTTGGTACCGGTAGGTACACGCAGGGAAGTGTCTTTAACGTCGCTGGCTTTTTCACCGAAGATGGCACGCAACAGCTTCTCTTCCGGAGTCAGTTGGGTCTCGCCTTTCGGAGTGACCTTACCTACCAGAATGTCGCCTGCGCCAACTTCAGCACCTACGTAAACGATACCGGCTTCGTCCAGCTTGTTCAGTGCAGCTTCACCCACGTTCGGGATGTCTGCAGTGATTTCCTCTGGCCCAAGCTTGGTGTCACGCGCCACACAGGTCAGTTCCTGAATGTGGATCGTGGTGAAGCGATCTTCCTGAACCACACGCTCGGACAGGCAGATGGAGTCTTCGAAGTTGTAACCGTTCCAGGCCATGAACGCGATGCGCATGTTCTGACCCAGTGCCAGCTCACCCATATCGGTGGACGGACCGTCTGCCATGATGTCGCTGCGCTGAACCCGATCACCCTTGCTGACCAGCGGACGCTGGTTGATGCAGGTGTTCTGGTTGGAGCGGGTGTATTTGGTCAGGTTGTAGATGTCGACACCGGCTTCGCCAGTTTCAACTTCGTCATCGGCAACACGAACCACGATACGGCTGGCATCAACGGAGTCGATCACGCCGCCACGACGAGCCACGACGCAAACGCCGGAGTCACGGGCTACGTTACGCTCCATGCCGGTACCTACCAGCGGCTTGTCAGCGCGCAGGGTCGGTACAGCTTGACGCTGCATGTTGGAACCCATCAACGCACGGTTGGCGTCATCGTGTTCCAGGAACGGGATCAGCGACGCTGCAACCGAAACTACCTGCTTCGGCGATACGTCCATCAAGGTGACGTCTTCCGGCGCCTTGACGGTGAACTCGTTCAAGTGACGAACAGCTACCAGCTCGTCGATCAGCATTTTCTTGTCGTTCATCGTGGCCGAAGCCTGAGCGATCACGTGATCAGCTTCTTCGATGGCGGACAGGAACACGATCTCGTCGGTGACCAGTGCGTCTTTCACCACGCGGTACGGGCTCTCGAGGAAGCCGTACTGGTTGGTGCGCGCATAGGCAGCCAGGGAGTTGATCAGGCCGATGTTCGGACCTTCCGGCGTTTCAATCGGGCATACACGACCGTAGTGAGTCGGGTGTACGTCACGGACTTCAAAGCCTGCACGCTCACGAGTCAGACCGCCCGGGCCCAGTGCGGAAACACGGCGCTTGTGGGTGATCTCGGAGAGCGGGTTGTTCTGGTCCATGAACTGCGAGAGCTGGCTGGAACCGAAGAACTCTTTCACCGCCGCAGCCACTGGCTTGGCGTTGATCAGGTCTTGCGGCATCAGGCCTTCGCTTTCGGCCATCGACAGACGCTCTTTGACCGCACGCTCAACACGTACCAGGCCAACGCGGAACTGGTTCTCGGCCATTTCGCCTACGCAGCGAACACGACGGTTACCCAGGTGGTCGATGTCATCGACGATGCCTTTGCCGTTACGGATGTCGACCAGGGTCTTCAGTACCGCGACGATGTCTTCCTTGCACAGCACGCCCGAACCTTCGATCTCGGTACGACCGATACGACGGTTGAACTTCATCCGGCCGACCGCAGACAGGTCATAGCGCTCAGGGCTGAAGAACAGGTTGTTGAACAGGGTCTCGGCAGCGTCTTTGGTTGGTGGCTCGCCAGGACGCATCATGCGATAGATCTCGACCAGCGCTTCCAATTGGTTGCTGGTGGAGTCGATCTTCAGGGTGTCGGAGACAAACGGGCCGCAGTCGATGTCGTTGGTGTACAGGGTCTCGATGCGAACAACCTGGGACTTGGCGATTTTCGCCAGGATCTCGGTGTTCAGCTCGGTGTTGCATTCAGCCAGGATTTCGCCGGTGGCCGGGTGCACGATGACCTTGGCGGTGGTGCGACCCAGGACGTAGTCCAGAGGCACTTCCAGCGTCTTGATACCGGCTTTTTCGATCTGGTTGATGTGGCGCGCGGTAATACGACGGCCGGCTTCAACGATGACCTTGCCTTTGTCGTCCTGGATGTCCAGAACGGCAATCTCACCACGCAGGCGCTGAGGCACCAGTTCCAGGCTGAGGGTTTCGCCGCTCAGGTGGAATACGTTAGTGGTGTAGAAAGCGTCCAGCACTTGCTCAGTGGTATAGCCGAGCGCGCGCAGCAGTACCGAGGCCGGCAGCTTGCGACGACGGTCGATACGCACGAACACGCAGTCTTTCGGGTCGAACTCGAAGTCCAACCACGAACCGCGGTACGGAATGATCCGCGCGGAGTACAGGAGCTTGCCGGAGCTGTGCGTCTTGCCGCGGTCGTGGTCAAAGAACACGCCCGGGGAACGGTGCAGCTGGGAAACGATAACGCGCTCGGTACCGTTGATAACGAAGGTACCGTTCTCAGTCATCAGGGGGATTTCACCCATGTAGACTTCTTGCTCTTTGATGTCCTTGATCGCTTTGTTCGACGACTCTTTGTCGAAGATGATCAGACGGACTTTTACCCGCAAAGGTACGGCGTACGTAACACCGCGCAACACGCATTCTTTGACATCAAATGCCGGTTCGCCCAGGCGATAACCGACGTACTCCAGCGCAGCATTGCCGGAGTAGCTGATGATCGGGAAAACGGATTTGAAGGCCGCATGCAGGCCCACGTCGCGGAACTGATCTTTGGTCGCTCCCGCCTGCAAGAATTCACGATACGAATCCAGCTGGATAGCCAGAAGGTACGGGACATCCATGACGTCCGGCAACTTGCTAAAGTCCTTGCGGATACGTTTTTTCTCAGTATATGAGTAAGCCATCAGCGTTCCCCAGCTTGGTCACCTGCTTGTTTGGCCCCTCCCGACGGGAGCAGCCAGAAAATCTTGCAAACCCCATGGTTTGCGCCACCGCATCGGGTGGTTACAGCGCGTTATAGGCGACGACCGAGTCGATTGCCAATAACGGAAAAAGGCCGGTGGCAAGAGCCACCAGCCATCAGCCTTCAGCTTAACGCTTGGGCTGGAGACGCAAGGTCGATGCTTACTTCAGCTCGACTTTAGCGCCTGCTTCTTCCAGCACTGCTTTAGCTTTGTCAGCTGCGTCTTTCGACACTGCTTCCAGAACCTGGGCAGGGGCGCCGTCAACTACTGCCTTGGCTTCTTTCAGGCCCAGACCGGTCAGTTCACGTACTGCCTTGATCACGTTTACTTTCTTCTCGCCAGCTTCCAGCAGCATGACGTTGAATTCGGTTTGCTCTTCAGCAGCAACAGCGGCAACAGCTGGGCCAGCCGAAGCAGCGGCAGCGGAAACACCGAATTTTTCTTCGAAAGCTTTGATCAGCTCAACAACCTGCAGAACCGACATTTCAGCTACGGCGTTGAGGATATCGTCTTGGGAGATAGACATTGCTGTAATTCCTGAATTGGGGGACGGCCTACGCGGCCATCGAAATAAACAAAAATACGCGAGAGGAGATGCTCAGCCTTAGGCTGCGGCAGCTTCTTTTTGCTCGCGAACTGCGGCCAGAGTACGAGCCAACTTGCTGGTAGCGCCTTGAATCACGCTCATCAGCTGAGAAATAGCTTCGTTACGGGTCGGCAGTGTTGCCAGTACGTCGATTTGGTTAGCTGCGAGGAACTTGCCCTCGAACGCAGCTGCCTTGATCTCGAACTTATCCTGACCCTTGGCGAATTCCTTGAACAAACGGGCAGCAGCGCCAGGATGTTCCTTGGAGAACGCAATCAGGGTCGGGCCAGTGAACACGTCGTTGAGGACACTGTATTCAGTGTCAGCAACAGCGCGCTTGAGCAGGGTGTTACGTACAACACGTACGTATACGCCAGCTTCACGAGCCTCTTTACGGAGTCCGGTCATAGCGCTTACTGTCACACCACGGGCATCAGCCACGACAGCGGACAGAGCAGCTTTGGCAGCCTCGTTGACTTCAGCGACGATGGCCTTCTTGTCTTCGAGATTAATTGCCACGGGTTTAACTCCTGCTTGTTACCGTTTCATCTGGCCTGGGCCGGATGTCGTTTTGGTGTCTGATTCGGTAAGGAACCGGGAGCACCATCTGCGTAGGCTTGTGGTTTAAGACTTGCGTCGCCTACGGTCTTGGATAGCCCCCGCCAGGCAGGGACCCCAATCTTTCAATTGGCGCAATTACTTGCGCCAATTTGTGTCTTATACGTCCAGCGAGCCTTGGTCGATGACCAGACCTGGGCCCATAGTGGTGCTCAGGGTAACGCGCTTGACGTAGATACCTTTCGAGGAAGCTGGCTTGATACGCTTCAGATCAGCGATCAGGGCTTCAACGTTTTCCTTCAGCTTGACGGCATCAAAGCCAACTTTGCCAACGGAGGTGTGAATGATGCCGTTTTTGTCGGTGCGATAACGAACCTGACCAGCCTTGGCGTTTTTAACCGCGGTAGCTACGTCTGGAGTCACGGTGCCGACTTTAGGGTTAGGCATCAGACCACGTGGACCAAGGATCTGACCCAGCTGACCTACAACGCGCATTGCATCCGGGGAAGCAATTACGACGTCATAGTTCAGGTCGCCGCCTTTCATTTCGGCAGCCAGGTCGTCCATGCCAACGCGATCGGCGCCGGCGGCCAGAGCAGCTTCAGCTGCTGGGCCTTGGGTGAAGACAGCTACACGTACAGTCTTGCCAGTACCGTGTGGCAGCACAGTAGCGCTACGAACGACCTGGTCGGATTTACGTGGGTCAACGCCCAGGTTTACAGCAACGTCAACAGACTCGCTGAACTTGACAGTCGACAGCTCGGTCAGCAGAGCAGCAGCGTCTACAAAATTGTAGGACTTGCCCGCTTCGATTTTGCCGGCGATAGCCTTTTGGCGCTTGGTCAGCTTAGCCATTACACACCCTCCACGTTAAGGCCCATGCTACGAGCAGAACCGGCGATGGTACGCACGGCTGCATCCATATCAGCTGCAGTCAGATCCGCGTTTTTGGTTTTCGCGATTTCTTCCAGCTGAGCACGGGTCACGGTGCCAACCTTAACGGTGTTAGGACGAGCGGAACCGCTAGTCAGACCAGCAGCTTTCTTCAACAGAACCGAAGCCGGGGTCGACTTGGTTTCGAAGGTGAAGCTACGGTCGCTGTATACAGTGATGATCACTGGAGTCGGCAGACCTGGCTCAATACCCTGAGTACGGGCGTTGAAGGCCTTGCAGAATTCCATGATGTTCACGCCGTGCTGACCCAGAGCAGGACCAACAGGTGGGCTTGGGTTGGCCTGAGCGGCCTTCACTTGCAGCTTGATGTAAGCGGTAATCTTCTTGGCCATGAGGCACTCCAATTACGGGTTCGAACGCCTCGAAAGGCTCCCCGGTTACTTGCGCGTTTATCCCAGTGACGACAAAACCCCACAGCCTAAGGCTGCGGGGTTGGGATGCTTGCTCAGCTAGACTTTTTCGACCTGGCTGAACTCTAGCTCTACCGGAGTAGAGCGACCGAAAATGAGCACTGCCACTTGGATCCGGCTCTTTTCGTAGTTAACTTCTTCGACGGTGCCGTTAAAATCAGCGAACGGACCATCTGTGACACGAACAACCTCACCCGGCTCGAACAACGTCTTCGGCTTGGGCTTGTCGCTACCATCAGCAACGCGACGCAGAATTGCTTCTGCTTCTTTGTCAGTGATCGGAGCAGGCTTATCAGCGGTACCGCCGATGAAACCCATGACGCGAGGAGTGTCCTTGACCAAGTGCCAAGTACCCTCATTCATGTCCATTTGAACCAGCACGTAGCCAGGGAAGAACTTACGTTCGCTTTTGCGTTTCTGGCCATTACGCATTTCAACCACTTCTTCAGTGGGAACCAGAATTTCGCCGAAGCCATCTTCCATGCCTGCCAGCTTTACGCGCTCTAGCAAAGAGCGCATGACATGCTTCTCGTAACCCGAGTAAGCATGCACAACGTACCAACGCTTAGCCACGGGACACCCTTAGCCAACAATCAAGGAAACAAGCCAGCCGAGCAGGGAATCAAGCCCCCACAACAGCAACGCCATAACCAGAACAACAGCTACCACGATCAACGTGGTCTGCGTGGTTTCTTGGCGAGTCGGCCAAACGACTTTACGGATCTCGGTACGAGCTTCCTTCACCAGGACCGCAAACGACTTGCCTTTTGCAGTCTGCAGGCCAACAAAGGCAGCAACAGCAGCAAGGACGAGCAATGCGAGGACACGGTACAGGATTGGCGACCCAGAGTAGTACTGGTTGCCAACAACGCCTACAACCACAACAGCGACTACTACAAGCCACTTGAGCAGATCGAAGCGAGAGCCTTGAGCTTCAGCCTTAGGAGTCATCTATGAAGATCCTGTGAAAAGAAAGCCAGACACACCAAGTGAATCTGGCAGGTCAGGAGGGAATCGAACCCCCAACCTACGGTTTTGGAGACCGTCGCTCTGCCAATTGAGCTACTGACCTAAAACAAAATCAGGCCGACAATTATGCCGATCTGAAAAAGACTTTACAACAACAAACCCCTGCAGACCTGAAACCCACCCAAACAAAACAGCGAGAGAGGGCATATTCAACCGGAGGTAGCTGTTAAAACAAAGGCAGATATTTTCATATCTGCCTTGTTATATGGAGCTCTTGAGCGGATTTGAACCGCTGACCTCACCCTTACCAAGGGTGTGCTCTACCAACTGAGCTACAAGAGCGAAACAACTTGCACAACCTGCAAACTTGGAGCGGGTAGCGGGAATCGAACCCGCATCATCAGCTTGGAAGGCTGAGGTTCTACCACTAAACTATACCCGCGGAGCTTGCAGCTCACGCTAAAATGGTGGAGGGGGAAGGATTCGAACCTTCGAAGTCGTAGACGTCAGATTTACAGTCTGATCCCTTTGGCCGCTCGGGAACCCCTCCTAAGCGAGCCGGCATTCTACATCATGCCAGCCTTCTGTCAAGCATTTTCTCATTAAAAAATATGAGGTTAGCTGCATTGACCTTCGCTTCACCCTGTCGACCTAGAAGGTCTTCACTGCGAAGCGGGCGCCATTCTATGCAAACTATTCGAAGGTTGCAATGCCTTCGCACGGCATTATTTTATGTTTTAACTCATTGAATTCATTAGCAAGGTTTTCAAAGGGCAGATCATCGGCCAGACGCCTGCTTTCAGGGGCCACTCGCAGCCAGTATCCCGACGCATCAGGCAGGTTCAGAGACTGCAGCCTGACCTTGATATCCAGGCTCGTGAGGCGCTGCTCAACGGATTGAGCCTCTTTCTGATCAGGCAAACCGCCGATATACAAGCACATCGCCTGCGCATCAGGCGCTTTTGCCCTGTCTCGCCGAACCATCGCATCAGCCGATTCGCTCAACAGGCGGATATCTTGCTGAGAACCACGATAGAGAGCCAAAGGCGTGACATCTTTAGCGCGCAGAGGGGCCTCCTGCTGATGCCAGATGTAATAGAAGACATTGAGGACCAGCAAAAGCAGAAACAGCCAACGCATAAAAACCTCAGGACAAAGGGCACGCCATCGCCAAGCCAACAAAAACCAGATCAGGGACAAGCCTACCGTGAGGCACAGCGTCAGCCACGAGCTCAGCGTCCCCACCGGTAAGGAAGACGGTAAAATCGCTCCCCCAATAGCTTCGAGCCAACTCCAGCTGGGTCAACACAAAACCCCTCAGCATGAGCGTACAGCCGCGCTCTACCGCCTCCACAGTTGTGCGCCCTGGAGAGAGCGCCTCAAGAGCCCGTTCAGCGGCGATATCGTCATAGCGTATTTTGCGGGTATGTGTTCGAAGCTGATTACGCATCAGCGGCATCCCCGGACAAATGAAACCGCCGAGATGCTCACCGTCTGCGGAAATGAAGTCTGCTGTTGCGGCGGTGCCAAAATCGAGCACCAGGCACGCGCCCGACGCCAGCTGAAACCCACCCAGCATCGCGAGCCAACGATCCAGTCCCAGGCGCTCGAAATCTTCGTACCCGTTCCGCACCCCACCCATCTGCCTCGCCGAAGCAGCACACAGCACCTTGACGCCAAATGCCTCGACCAGGGTAGCGACCAGTTGACTCGTCTCATCCGAAGCGCGAACACTCACCAGCCGGCAGTCTTTTAACGCGAGCCCCGTGAGCGCGAACAGGCTGTCGATCAGCGAGGCATCCGACCCAACGACACCTTCGGCAAAGATACGAGCCTTATCCGACTCAAGTACCCGCCATTTGATAAAGCTATTCCCACAGTCGAGCTCAAGAATCATCACGCAACCTCAGGCTTAGCTCACCACCGCTATATACTTTCTCAACACCATCCACGCTCAACCGCAATGCACCTTGCCCATCGACCCCCAGCACCACGCCGTCAATCTGGTTCACGCCCGCGATGAGCGATACAGGCCGGCCCTGCCATAAATGGCTTTGCTCCCACTCACCCTGAATTGCCGAAAAGCCAGATGCCTGGTGACGCTCAAGATAAGCCTGCAACTGCACTCCAAGACGCGCTACCAGGTAGTTGCGATCAACAGCACTGCCGCTCTCCAACTGTACGGAGCTCCATTGCTGATCGACCTCATCCGCCTTCTGCATGTTCACGTTGATGCCGATACCAATAACGACGTGACAGACGTCAGCGGGATCCCCGACCAGTTCCAGGAGAATTCCGGCGATTTTTTTCTGCCCGACCAAAACGTCATTTGGCCACTTCAACCCTGCACCACGAACACCCGCGTCGCGCAGCGCCTGCATAACTGCAAGTCCGACCACCAGGCTTAGCCCTTCCAACTGACGCATGCCGCCTTCGATCCGCATCACAAGGCTGTAGTAGACGTTTTGAGCGAAAGGACTGACCCACTTTCGTCCGCGCCTTCCCCTGCCTGCAGTTTGCTGTTCTGAAAGCACAAGAAATGGCGCAGTGCGACCCGATTCAATCAGCCGCAATGCCTCGGCATTGGTAGAGTCAATGGAGTCAGAGATATGAACAGGCCATGCAGGAACAGGTACATGCCGAGCTATTTCATCGGCACTTAACAGTATCAGGGGCGCAGCCAACTGATACCCCCTGCCGCGCACTTTATGGATAGGTAGACCCAATTCCGCCTCGAGATGCTGAAGCTGCTTCCATACAGCACTGCGACTGACACCCAAGGCAGCACCGAGCGCCTCCCCGGAGTGGAATCGACCATCTTTTAGAAGTTTCAACAACGTCAGCATGCAGGTCTCGCCTCACAATGAGGCACGCATGATAGCCATGCATTAGGCCATTGCATAGAAAGGCAGGACGTTAGCATTGAAGATGCTTGAAATTCGACCGCCCAAATTTTCCGACCGCCAAAACAAAACCCCTGACTGCATAAGCAATCAGGGGTTCTGGAATTTAATCTTGACGATGACCTACTCTCACATGGGGAAACCCCACACTACCATCGGCGATGCATCGTTTCACTGCTGAGTTCGGGATGGGATCAGGTGGTTCCAATGCTCTATGGTCGTCAAGAAATTCGGGTACTGAGTCGTGGCCAGCTGGCCTCGCTTCAGCAAATTGGGTATGTGATAGCTTTCGGTGTTTTGCAAGATCTCGAACTTTCGGTTCGTTTCGTCTTCACACACCGCAATCTGGTCTCTTCGACGCAAATT
>NZ_JACAOM010000248.1:0-776 GCF_013386245.1 Pseudomonas sp. 21615526
GAATGGAACGCCCACCAGCAAGACCAGCATTGATGTGTTGCCCAAGGGTTTGAACATCGGGCTGGTGAATGGCTCGGTGGACATTCCGGGGATTGGCAAGGTGCTGGACCTCAAGGTGTTGGCCCGGGCGTTGAAGAGCAAGGGCGGGACCAATGTGTTGTCGACGCCGAACCTGCTGACCCTGGATAACGAGGCGGCGAGTATTTTTGTGGGGCAGACGATTCCTTTCGTCACGGGCAGTTATGTGACCGGTGGCGGCGGGACCAGCAATAACCCGTTCCAGACGGTACAGCGGGAGGAGGTGGGGCTGAAGCTGAACGTGCGGCCGCAGATTTCCGAGGGGGGGACGGTGAAGCTGGATATTTATCAGGAGGTCAGCAGCGTCGACACGCGGGCTTCGGTGGATGCCGGGACGGTGACGAACAAGCGGGCGATTGATACGAGTATTTTGCTGGATGACGGGCAGATCATGGTACTTGGCGGGCTGTTGCAGGATGGGTATAGCCAGAGCAATGACGCGGTGCCTTGGTTGTCGGATATTCCGGGGTTGGGGGCGTTGTTCAGGAATGAAAAGCGCAGTGTGACGAAGACTAATTTGATGGTGTTTTTGCGGCCCTACATTATTCGTGACGGTGGGGCGGGGCGCAGTATTACGCTGAATCGCTATGAGTTTATGCGCAGGGCCCAGGGTGGGTTGCAGCCGGAGCATAGCTGGGCGATGCCGGATGTGCAGGCGCCGCAGTTGCCTTCGGTGGATAAGGCGATTCCCGGGGGGC
>NZ_JACAOM010000249.1:0-502 GCF_013386245.1 Pseudomonas sp. 21615526
GTCAGTGCGCAAGTGCCGCTGTCCTACGGGCCATTTATCAGCCAGGGCAACGTACCGGTGGCCAACACCACCCTGGAGACCTACGTCCAGGGCGATAACTGCAATGCCTGTCACCAGTACGCGACCATCGCCGGCAGCTCGACCCTGGCCTCGGACTTTTCGTTCCTGTTCAACAGTGCCGATTCGGCCAGCAAGAAAAGCCTGGTCAAGCGCGTAAAAGCCTTCCAGACCCTCAAGGACGGTTCACCCTGAACTCGACTGTTCAGACCGCTGCTCAAGGTTTCTCGGTGCTGTAAGGCCTTGAGCATTTGGTCCTTGCGCTAGCTCCTGCTGGTTAAAAGAGGCGCCCCTTATCAAGTAACGCCCGAAATGTCCGACAGCCCCCCGCATCTACCCGGTAAGACCGCTCTCGAGGGATATCGTGTGGCCACCCGCCGGCCACTCATGACTTTTGGTAAAGAGTCCTTTTCGGATTCAGCGGTTTTTCCGAAGGAACGAGAGG
>NZ_JACAOM010000250.1:0-515 GCF_013386245.1 Pseudomonas sp. 21615526
GTGCCTGGGCTCATCGGGCGTACTTCTGCTTCGAGGATGCCCTTAGCGTAGTTGCTGATAACCGCTTATGTGGCCTGGCTGTGAACGATGCGGTTGCGCCCGGAATGCTTGGCGTCATACAGCGCCCGATCGGCACTCAGCAGCAGCTCTTCCAGCGAGCCACGGCTGCGTTTGTCCCAGGTACTGAGCCCGACGCTGACGGTGACCGACAGCGCGTCGCCGTCCGCCGGTGGCAAGTGCTCCACCGCACTGCGGATATGTTCGGCGATGGTGCTCGCACCCTCGCCGTCGGTATCCGGCAGGATCACCGCGAACTCTTCGCCGCCGTAGCGCGCAGCCAGGTCGGCGGGGCGACGAATATTGCTGCCGATGACCCGGGCCACGTTGCGCAAGGCCTCATCGCCACCCTGGTGACCATGGCGGTCGTTGAAGGCCTTGAAGTGGTCGACATCAATCATCAGCAAGGCCAGTGGCTCGCCTGAGCGTTGCGCGCGCTCCCATTCCAGGCGCAGGCG
>NZ_JACAOM010000251.1:0-405 GCF_013386245.1 Pseudomonas sp. 21615526
GCAAGGTTATGCCCGAACCGAACGCCTGCAACAGGAGTTGCATGACTGGCAAACGCTGCTGGCCGACGTCGACAGCGCCTTGCCGTGCCTCGATCCCGAAGCCGGCTTGCGCAATGATCAAGGTGCCACGGTGCACAGCGCCTTGACCCCGACGCACACCCGCCAACTGCTGCAAAACGCCCCCAAGGCCTATCGCACCCAGGTCAACGACCTGCTACTGACCGCGCTCGCGCGGGTGGTTTGCCGCTGGACCGGCCACGCCGATGCCTTGATCCAGTTGGAAGGCCATGGTCGCGAAGACTTGTTTGACGACATCGACCTGACCCGCAGCATCGGTTGGTTCACCAGTGTGTTCCCGGTCAAGCTGACGCCGGCTGCGGACCCGGCTCAATCCCTCAAAGGTAT
>NZ_JACAOM010000252.1:0-392 GCF_013386245.1 Pseudomonas sp. 21615526
AGGACCAGTACGCCAGGCTGGCCCCCGCAAAAGGCTGAAGATGCTCCCTGCACCCACGCACAGCGGGGCGAAAACCGGTTAGCCGAAAGTCTCCCGCAACAGCCCCGCAAAGGCATCCCGCGCCAGGTGGCGTTGGGTGTCCTTGTGCCAGAACAGCAGGTTATCCACCGCCGCCAATTCGTCGAAGCGGTAGGACGTCAATTGGTTGGCCTGCTCGTAGCGCGCCAGGATGCCTTCCGGCGCCAGTGCCACGCCAATCCCCGCGCTGACGCAGCCAATGATCGTGCCCCAACTGGCATAACTCGCGATGGCAGGCTTGATGTCGTGGGGCTTGAGCCAGTTCTCCAGGGCGGCGCGATACGGGCAGCCGGGCGGCCACACCAGCAGCGTGC
>NZ_JACAOM010000253.1:0-454 GCF_013386245.1 Pseudomonas sp. 21615526
CACAGCTATCTATCACCATCATAGGTGGAGTCAAACCGCCCTACCCCCTAGAATCCCCCCACGATTAAAGGAGACGACTTCATGCTGACGGTGATTTCCCCCGCCAAAACCCTCGATTTCGAGTCAAAGCCGGTCACCCCGCGCTTCACCCAGCCGCAATACCTCGACCACTCCCAGGAGCTGATCGAACAACTGCGCGAACTCAGCCCGGCGCAAATCAGCGAACTGATGCACGTCTCCGACAAAATCGGCGGCCTCAACGCCGCACGCTTCGGCAGCTGGACCCCCGCCTTCACCCCCGCCAACGCCAAACAAGCCCTGCTGGCATTCAAGGGCGACGTCTACACCGGCCTCAACGCCGAAACCCTCAAGGACGCCGATTTCACCTACGCCCAGGACCACCTGCGCATGCTCTCCGGCCTGTACGGCCTGCTGCGGCCGCTGGACCTGATGA
>NZ_JACAOM010000254.1:0-609 GCF_013386245.1 Pseudomonas sp. 21615526
CGCGCCCGCACGCAGGCTGGTCCGAGCAGGTACCTGAGGATTGGTGGCAAGCATGCCTGAAGGCCCTGGACCAACTGCGCACTGATCAGCCGGATGCCTACGGCCGTGTCGGCTGCATCGGGTTGTCCGGGCAGATGCACGGGGCGGTGTTGCTGGGGCAAGACGACCGGGTGTTGTACCCGGCGATTCTCTGGGATGACTCCCGTGCCATGGCCCAGGCTGAAGCCTTGGGCAGTGAGTTTGCCGACGTCACCGGCAGCTTGCCGATGGCCGGTCTCACGGCGCCCAAGCTGCTGTGGTTGCAGGAGCATGAACCGGCGGTATTCAGCGCCATTGATTGCGTGCTGTCGCCCAAGGACTACCTGCGCCTGCGCCTGAGTGGTGAGCGCGTGAGTGATGTGTCCGATGGTGCGGGGACGTTGTGGCTGGATGTGGCCAACCGTGAATGGTTTGAACCGATGCTGCAGGCCACGGGTTTGCGATGGGCGCAGATGCCACGGCTGGTAGAAGGTGGCGCGGCCAGTGCTTGTTTGAATGCGGCTGCGGCGGGGCGACTGGGCTTGGCCGAGGGCCTGGTGATTGCCGGCGGTGGCGGGGACAACCCGGTGG
>NZ_JACAOM010000255.1:0-609 GCF_013386245.1 Pseudomonas sp. 21615526
CTGGGATGGAATGTAGGACAAAGCTGTATATATGTACAGTGCTTTTTTTTAAAAAGCTACCATTTAATCCAGACGTACCAGAGCCCCGAACCTACAAATCCAACCATTCCAAAACGATACGGCCACAGCACCCAGCGCTTGAGAGACAGAGGAACAGACGCCAGCTCTGCCGCCGTCACGTCTCCTCTTCGGATGTGCAGCTTGGGCAGTGAAAGAAAGTCGACAATCAGACTCAAACGCTTGTATCTGTCGATCAGTTTGTTTCTGCCCCAAAACCGTTTGTTGTCACGGACCAAAACGTTATCAATGAAGTAGCTTTCCAGTTCATCCAGTTTTCTGTACTCGACGAATAGCTTCAAACCCAAAAAAATAAATGGCCATCCCCCCAATAAAATCACGCTAAATCCGTGCAACGAAATAGTCATGCACCCTCTCCCTCATAGAATAAGTCGCCGGCCATTTCTCCTAATGCTCCTCCCACGGTTCCACCGGTATACCCTCCCGCAGCACCGCCAATAATCCCGCAAGCGAGTTCACCTTTCCCTTTAGTAGCGATACCCAAAACTAATTTACACAAACCACGCCCCACCTTTGCGCCCAATACCCCGC